>CAZKVA010000041.1:0-12276 GCA_964556035.1 uncultured Actinomycetota bacterium | reverse complement strand
TCATTTGATTTTTGGCAATTTATTTATTTTGATTTACATATCAATCTAATAATTTTATATAAATTACATAATTTTACCAATTATTTCATGGAGTCCGTTAAAGAAGAAACCACTCCCTCAGCAAAGGAGTGGTTTCTTATGGGAGGTGATCTGCGGATCAGTGGCGCTTTGGTGTTATTTTAATAATTTAAGATCACTTTGCATCTATAGATCCGCATATTGATAAGATGCTTATAATCTTTCCCGTCATTTTATCTCTTAAAAAATGATCTGTGGTTTTTAAAACCTCTAAGTCCAAATGAATGAGCTCCTTCCTTTGGGAAAAAATTCTTTAATTCAAGGTCATTTTCCTCGGCCCAATCTTTAAGCCCTTCATGTATTTCTTTCATTGCTTCCCTGGCTTCTGATATTGTCATATCTTCCAGCCCTTCTTCAAAAGTTTTAAGTTCTTCTTTTTTATCCAGTATGGCTTCTTTCTGGTCCTCTGTTATCTTTTCATCCTCTACTAATTCACCCAGTCTATCTTCAAACCGCTCTTCTGCGTCAGCTTTCCTTTCCTCTTTCAATTCATCAAAAAAATCCATGATCTCATCCGGATCCAGGTCAAATCTTTCGGCAAACCTTTCTACAAGTAATGAGTGCTCGTCTCCAGCCTCTTCATTAGCCTGTGCATTTATTTCTCCCACACACGCCACTCCTCCTATTGATAATAGAGCTAAACTTGTGATCAGTATCAATGCTATTTTTATACTATTTTTCTTCATTTCTTCTTCCCCGTTTATTGTTAATATCAAATATAAGTAATTCTAGGTAAGTTTATACATCATTAAACTGAGAAGAAGCTTAGAGAATTTATTTTTTAAAGAATTTTTAAAAGATTTTTCTATGAGTTTGAAAACAGGGGGAAAGCATCAAAAACTAAATTTGTTAAAATTGATGATATTTTATAGGTAATCATGCAACAGGAAGTCTTACAATAAATGTTGAACCCTGGCCAACTTTACTGGATACACTAACTGTGCCATGATGAAGCTCGACTACTCTTTTTACTATTGGAAGACCCAGCCCAAATCCGGAGATTTTGATCTTTGAACGGGAATGGTCCACACGGTAGAACCTGTCGAATATGCGCGGAATATCCCTGGGGCCGATTCCCGGACCTGAGTCAATCACCTTTATTACTGCATTCCTTCCCTCGATCTGGGAACTTACTAATACTTTTCCTCCATCAGGGGTATACTTGACTGCATTATCGAGAAGTATCAGTATTATTTCTTCAATACTTACACGGTCAGCCTCTATATAATTATCCTGTACTTCAATATTGATCCCTATATTTTTCTTCCTGGCAAGGGGGAGTATCTTTTTATAGGAAGACTGTATGGTCTTTGCGAGATCTATTTTTTCAAAAGCAAGTACTCTTTCACCCTTCTGGTATTGTGACAGGTGAAGAAGGCGCTCTGACAACAATTCCAGACTGCCTATATCTTCAAGATTTTCCTCAAGTATTTTTCTTGCCTCAGCACCTGATATCTTTTTTTCCCTCAGTGCCACTTCAGTAGAGGTCTTAAGGGCTGCAAGCGGGGTCCTTAGCTCATGTGAAGCATCTGCAATAAACCTGTTTTGCTCCTCCACCATCTCCTCTATCGGCCGGAGCGTCCTTCCTGCCAGGAAATAGCCCACAAATGCAGAGACTATTATTATGGCCCCATTTGCAAAAAGCAGCATTATAACCACCCTTTGCTTGGCAGTACGGAGGTCATTTTGAAGTATATTTTTAAGTACCGGCGGGATTTTTTCCATATCCCTGACATTGTTCTTTATATAGTTTTCAATATTTACATAACGTGCAGTAAGGTCAGAGACCACGGTCCTGTATATTACAATGCTGAAGACAAAGCTAATCACAAGAATTGCAAGCAAATACCATGCGGTTATCTTTATACGGGCTGACTTAAACATTATTTATTCCCTCCTATGCGGTAACCAAATCCCCTTATTGTCCCGATCAGCGGTTTCTTACCTTTAAACGGTTTTTCGATCTTGTTTCGAAGATACCTTATATACACTTCTACTGTATTTGGCAGTACATCAGCATCATAATCCCATACATTTTCGATTATCTGATTTTTGGAAAGTACCTTTCCTTTATTCTTCAACAGAAATTCCAGGAGCGAGTACTCTGTCTTTGAAAGTATTACCGGTCTGCCGGCTCTTTTGACTTCATAACTTATAGTATCAAGCTTAAGATCATCTATACTGAGTACCGTCCCCAGTGAATCCCTTGGTCTTCTTGAAAGTGCCTTTATACGGGCCAGGAGCTCCTCGAATGCAAAGGGTTTTGTAAGGTAGTCATCGGCACCACAATTAAGTCCTTCTACCCTGTCCTTTATTTGTCCCCTTGCAGTAAGCATAAGTATTGCAGATTTGATCTTTTCTTCATTCCGGAGTTTTCTGCATATCTCCATACCATCCATTCCGGGCAGCATAAGGTCAAGGATAATAAGGTCATAATCCTGGATTACCGCCATCCCATAACCGTCATTCCCATCATAGCAGACATCAGCAGCATAAGATTCCTGTTTGAGACCTTTTTTTATGGAATCAGCAAGTCTTTTCTCGTCCTCGATTATTAATATGCGCATAATGCTATATATTATAGCAGTTTACTGAGAACTGCCTGAGAAAAATATCCCAGGCAGTCAATTAGCTTCATCTATTTTAGCATATCAGAAATTTTATTTATTTTTCAGCTCTGGCTTTTTTTGCCCTAGTATCTTTACCCGGAATGGGTGTTATGCCGGCAGCCTCTGTTACTATGGTCTGAACCTTATTGGTATCTACAATGATCTTGGCATTATCTTTAAGTGAGACCTCTACGGCTTCTATCTTTTTAAGTATCTGGGCATTTCCTACAAAATATTTCTGGGCGGCTTCGTTTACTACTTTTATCTTAGTAGCATTAGCATCAGCCACAGCCTTGATAGCCTCTGCTTCACCTTCAGCAGATAAAACCAGTCCACGTTTTACACCCTCAGCTTTCTTTATTTCAGCTCTCTTCTCACCATCAGCCCTGGTCTCTGTAGCAGTAGCCATATCCCGTGCAGCAATCTTTTCCTGTTCTGCTTTTACTACCTTGTTCATGGAATCCTGGACATCTTCCGGTGGCTCGATCTTCTGGATCTCAACCCTTAAGACTTCGACACCATAGCTATTTGTCTCTTTATCAAGGACGGTCTCTACCTGAGAGTTTATATCGCTTCTTTTTTCATTTGCATCAGTCAATGTCATATTTCCGATAACAGCCCTCAAAGTCGTCCTGGCAAGACTGGTAAGTTGAGCCCTGTGATTATCTACATTATAGATGCTGGCTTTTACATCTCTGATCAAATAATAGACTACAGCATCTACCTCGGCGTTGAGCTTATCCTTTGTTATTACCATCTGGGGCATCACATCTACCATCTGTTCGGTAACATTGACCTTGTACATCCTGTCCATCATGGGGATGATCCAGGTAAGTCCCGCTTCCTTGGTCCTCTGATATTTACCGAACCTCTCGATTACTCCTCTCTCAATAGGTCTTACAGTCTTAAATCCTGCAAACAGGATTATAAGTACTCCTGCTGCTATCAGGATATAAGCTATTGTATTTAGCCCAATAATAAACATGACTACAGCGGCTATTATTGGCAAAATTCCTATTATCAGCATTTCTCCTCCTTCACTTTTAAAAAATTATTATAAATTTAGTAAAGCTATAACAAAAAATGATATTTTAAATTAAGTATCATTTTTTTAAGCTTTAATCATTCTATCAAAAAGAGAATAGTAAATAAATTTAAATATTTTTTACTGTTAGAATAATAAATGTGATCAATACTCATTTTTAAATGATATTTCTTATATTTTTCTTTTATTTTTGAGAAAGAGGTGATTGAAGGATATTGATCTCTACTCACCTTCCCCGAAAATATAAGGTGTTCCAAATCCTTCTTTCAATTGCTGCCTGCCAAGTAAAATATCATTTATTACCGAAAAAGAAAGGTCAGGATTTTCTTCCGCTGTTTTACCAATAAACGCCCAGTATTCGATCTGGCCGGCCATAGAACGCCTGGATACTTTTGCAGTTACCCTGGCTTCACCGGCTATCTCATCTTAAATTTTAATTGCTTTACTCATAACTATTAATAACTCCACTATATTATATGTAGTTGTAAAATTACATATTTAGTTGCATTATGCAATCCAAGAATAAGATTGTATCCTTAAACATAAAAAGCGGTATTCTCCCTTTAAGGATAAAATAAGAAACAAAAGTTGCATATTTTCCGTGCTTTAATTATTTATCCTGCTATAATAGCAACTTGATGCAAAGTCGGTTATCACCATATGTGTGGATTGATATCTGTCTTTAAAGTTTTATAGGTCTTGGACAGGAAATCTTTAACTTCGTTAATCATCACCTTAAACCATCGGATCATTAAATAATATTTGTATTGGAATAAAAAATGAATTACTTTGAAGAATTTGGAATAAGAAAAGAATTAGTTAAGGCAATTACGGAATTGGGATTTGAAAAGCTTACTCCCATACAGGAGAAATCAATTTCCGTTTTAAAAGAAGGGCGTCAAAATTTTATCGGTATGGCCCAGACAGGTACCGGAAAAACTGCTGCCTTTGGACTGCCGCTTATTAGCCTCATAGATACTAACTCGAGGGCAATACAGGGGCTCATACTGGCTCCTACCAGAGAACTTTGTATGCAGATCGCAAAAGACCTTGAAAATTACTGCAAGTACTTAAGGGAAGTAAAAATAACTGCAGTTTATGGAGGGGCAAGCATAAGGGACCAGATAAACAGCATAAAAAAAGGCGCACATATAATAGTTGCAACACCCGGACGTCTTACGGACCTTATAAGAAGGAAGAAGATAAATATTTCTACTGTTAAATATGTGATCCTTGACGAAGCTGATGAGATGCTGAATATGGGTTTCAAGGAAGATCTTGATGCGATACTAGAGCTTACACCTACAGATAAGCTGACCTGGCTCTTTGCGGCTACAATGCCTAAGGGGATGCGCTCAATAACATCCAAGTATTTGAGTGATCCCTATGAGATCACCATCGGGGTAAAAAATGCCGGAGCGGACAATATAAACCATTTTTACTATATGGTACAGGAAAGGGACCGCTACAAGGCATTAAAAAGGATCGTGGACGCAAATCCCGATATTTTTGCAATAGTATTTTGCAGAACAAAACTGGAGACCCAGAGAATAGCTGAAAAGCTTATAAATGACGGTTATAATGCCGATTCACTTCATGGTGATTTAAGCCAGGCTATGCGTGATAAGGTCATGAAGCATTATAGGGACAGGTCCCTGCAGCTGCTTATTGCAACTGATGTGGCCGCAAGAGGAATAGACGTACACGATGTAAGCCATGTAATAAATTACAGGTTGCCTGACGAGATTGAGCTCTATACGCATAGAAGCGGAAGGACGGCAAGGGCAGGAAAATCTGGAATCACAATATCGATTGCCAATACAAAGGATATGGGGAAAATACGGCAGATTGAAAGACAGGTAAACAGAAAACTTGTTTATACGAAGGTCCCGGGCGGTGTAGCAGTATGTGAGGCTCAGTTTGTGTCATTTATGAAAAAGTTACAGAAGGTCGAGATAGACAGCAAGGAGATCTCCAAATATCTGCCTGCCATTCATGATGAGCTCAAAGATATTGATAAGGACGAGCTTGTAAAACGGATCGTCTCCCTTGAGTTCAGCCGTTTTATAGATTATTACAGGGAAGAAGAAAATTTAAACATAGATTTTAAAAAGAAAGATCATGTAAGACCCAGAGGTTCCGATAAAAAAGGTAATAGCATGTTTATAAACCTGGGCTCCATGGATGGTTTTGATAGCAACAGTATGCAGAATTACCTGATGGAGATGACGAGACTGCCCGCAAAAGTATTTGAAAGGATAAATATTAAGAAGGCTTATTCATTTATCGATATAAGGGGCCCCCATATGCCGGATGTCCTTGATTCATTTGAGAATGAGGTCTATAAAGGAAGAAGAATAAGGGTAGATGGTTCAGGCGGCCTAAAAAAATCCCAACCCCGTATGTCAAATTCATCTTCCAGGGGTAAAAAAGGGTTTTATGGAAAAAACTCAAGAAAAAGATACAAGAACTAAAATTCTTTCCTTGTATACACAAAAAGCGACACCCTCATTGAAATAAAAATAAGGACAGCCATTATTCCTGTTAGAATAAGTATTGCAAAGAGCGGGTCGATATTTGCCGATACTGCAGTAAAGAAATTTGAGAGGCCCCCGTTTTCAACTCTTTCAAAAAAGCCTCCAAGCACTTTATTTAAAATTGTATTTCTGAATCCTATAGCTGTTATCATAAACAATACCGTTGAAAGAAGCACGCTTCCTGCCAATCCTATCATCATGCCATTCTGCCCGAATCTGAATACAATTGGTACTAAAAGACTTACCAGTACCACCGAAAAAAATATCCTCGAAAATATCCTGCTAAAAGTAAAATTATGAGTTATGTAGTAGAATTTTATTTAGAATATTATAAATGTAAAAGTACTCATCAGCTATCACTCTGTCCGATATGGAAATTTTTATTTTTCCGGAGCTTCTGTACAGTTTAGTTTTGGCTAATATAATGTCCCCAATAATATGGGAATGGAAGGAGAATCCCTGGTTCAAAGAAATTGATAGCCTGTCCCCATACAGAAAGATATTAATGTAGAAAAGGAAAATATTACTATAACATTGGATAAAAAAACAATTAAATGGTCTTCTACCAAAGATTTAAAAGGAAATATAAATCTAGATGCCCTTTTTTCTTAAATGTTTTATTAGTCCTAAAGAATGGTTTGATTTTTTCAATATCCGATTCCAATTCAGTAAAGTTGGGCTAACAAATATTTCATGTTTCTGCTTTAATTTTGGCATATTGGATAAATACATCAAAAAATAGTATAATTTTTGTTGTAATAAAATAATGAAAGTAATAAGTAATAGAATCGTAGCCATAATTGTTAGTCTAATTATAGCCCTCACGGGACTAACTTATTTTGCATGCCCACAAAAACTTTTCCCCCAATCCATCGAAGATGAACTCTCGGAGGTAAAAGAAGAGAGAGAACAGACCCAGAAGAAAATCGAGGAAGCCAAAGCCAATGAAAAGCGCTACACCAATGAAGTATCCCAGGTAGAAAACCAGCTTCTAACAGCACTTTCTGAACTCTGTGACTTAAATGACCGACTTTCTGATGCAAAGAACAAAGTGGATCAGGCTACCGTAGAAATCGTCTTAAAGGAAGAAGAAATAAAAGTTATTGAGGGTGAGCTTGACCAGAATCTTCAGATATTAAGCGACAGGGTAGTGTATACATATAAAAAAGGTGCAAATCATATTCTTGAACTTCTGCTTGATGTCAGCACTTTTGTTGAGTTTAACTCTAATCTCAAACTGGTAAATATCTTCACACAACAGGGAAATGATAATGTCCAGCAGATAAAGGAAAAAAGAGATGCTGTACTGAGCATGAAGAAAGTCATAATCGAACTAAGGGAAATGCAGAAAGATCATCAGGAAGAAATTGCCGGGCTGGTAAACCAGGCAGAGAATAAAACTGAAGAGATAGAGGATCTTTATGGTGAGAAAAAATACCTCCTTTCCAAGACAAAAGCTGATAAGGCAGCACTAATAAAGATGGAGGAGGAACTTGCCGAAAAAGAAAAAGAACTTACAAGAATTCTGGAAAGTTATAGATATGGTATACCACCCTCCGGAAAACTGACCTGGCCCGCAGCAGGGCCGTTAATGTCGGGTTTCGGCTACAGAATACATCCCATACTGGGGACAAAAAGATTCCATGCCGGAATAGATATTGGAGCACCATACGGTGCAGCTGTTAGAGCAGCAGCAGGAGGAGAAGTCATCCAGGCTGGCTATTTTGGCGGTTATGGATATTCAATAATGCTTTACCACGGCGGTGGATATGCGACATGGTATGCACATCTTTCAAGCATAAATGTTTCCATGGGACAAATGGTCGAGCGGGGCTCAGTGATCGGGAGAGTCGGCTCTACCGGTTGGTCGACAGGACCGCATCTTCATTTTGAGATCAGGATAAAAGGTGTTCCACAAAATCCAATTGGATACCTGCAATAATATAAAGTAATTACAGCTAGTGCCAGGGTCCATTAACCTATATTATTATAAAGAATAAAATCTATATTATTTTATTGATTTACTTTGTGACTTACTCTTGAACTTATCAAGTTCTATTATATATCTCTGGTGAGTCCCCTCGCCTATCTTCTCTACTTCATCAAAAGCTTCTACCTTAAAGACGAGTCTTTTGCTATCTATTTCCGTAAGCTCTGCACTGGCAGTTATATTCATGCCTTTTGGAGTTGCTGCAATATGCTTTATACTGAGCTCTATTCCTACCGTGGCAAAACCATCCGGTAGGTTTTTATCTACTGTATTTATTGATGCTTCTTCCATGATGGCTATCATAGCTGGTGTCCCGAATACATCCACAGAGCCACTTCCGAACTTTAACGCCGTATTATCATTTGTAACCTTTGTCCGGGCTTCTCCGTGCATCAAGACTTTTAGGTTAAAATCATTCATATTTTCTCCATCATCTATAAAATAGTTCTTAATATCAGATATTTTCTTACTTAATATGAAATCGGCAGACCATCATATTACAGGTAAGAATCCTTTATCATTTTAAAACTATTTTTATCATAGCTTTCTATAATAAGGTCTGCCGCTTTAAGGAATTTAGGTTGGTACGTATTGGTTATGGCAATACAAGCCATACCTGCTGCTTTAGCAGCTTTTATTCCCACAACAGAATCCTCAAAAACGATACATTCATCCGGTTTAACATTTAAGCTATCTGCAGCTTTTAGATAGATCTCCGGGTCGGGTTTAGCATTCTTAACATGGTCCCTTGCAAGCTTTAAGTCGAAGAATTTGTTGAAGTCAAGTTTGGAACATATTATATCTACTTCCCTGTACCTGCTGTTTGTAGCCAGTGCTAATTGTAGCCTTTCTTTTAAGAAAAATAACAGGTCATGTGCTCCCGGTATAGCTTCTACTTCCTTTTTCATTATCCTTACATACTTTTCTTTAAGGGTGTCCTTGAGTGTCTGGCTATACTCCATACCGTTTCGCTTAAGTATTTCCCTTACAAGATCTTTCCAGTTCAGGCCAAAGACATCTTTTTGTTCCTTCTTATTTATAATAATGCCTTTTGACTTGAAGAAATCGATGGTGACTCTCTGAGCGATCTTTTCACTATCTGCAATCGTCCCATCCATATCAAAGATCGCTAGTTTAATAGGTTTTGCGGGTTTAAATTTATTATTTTGTTTCATGGTTTATTTATTCTACATCAAGAGAGTGTGAAAGTCCTATAATTACTGGAAACAACTATTCAGATAAAAAAGGATCTAAAAAAGCTTGGACATGTTTAGTTCCGTGCTATCCTGGCTTTCAATTTTGTATACCCATCCAGGGATTTCTTTCATCAGGCTTCCGGCTTCATCATACATGGCAAGAATATTCTCAAGTGGTGAGCCAGGTTGGGCCGCATGAGAAGGACCAAGAATAAGCCCTCCTTCAGGGAATAATTTGAGCCTCCTTTGCACCTCTTTTCTTACTTCTTCGACTGTCCCCCATGCAAGTTCCTTTTGCACATCCATGCTTCCCTGAAATATTATCCTGTCTCCAAAAATTCTCGCAAGCTCTCCAATATCATTTTCCGGGGTAGTAGGCTGGACCACATCATAGACATCAAGACCTATTTCTATTAACCGGTCAAGGAATGACCATACTGTTCCGCACATATGCATCATCGTCCTGGCTCCATAATTATGAACCATTTTAAAATATTTTTCATATTTCAGAGTAAAGTGCCTGTCAAATATATCCATACTTATCATCGGGCCCAATTGATTTCCGAGATCCTCTCCGGCATGTGCAAAGTCTATTAGACCTTTGGATTCTTTAAGTATATTTTCCTGGGTATCATAGTAAAACTTAAATCTTGCATCCATTATTTCTAAAAAAGCTTCATTATTGTCAAGAAGGTCCATGAGGACCTCTTCCATGCCCCTGGCCCTTGATATTCCATTAATAAAATCCATATCTCCTGCAGTTCCTATACATACTGCAAAACCTTTATCTCTTATAGATTTTGCATTATTTAAAACATTTGAATAATCAAACCAGTCTGCTGTAGGAA
This sequence comes from uncultured Actinomycetota bacterium, assembly GCA_964556035.1. Taxonomy (GTDB): domain Bacteria; phylum Actinomycetota; class Humimicrobiia; order Humimicrobiales; family Humimicrobiaceae; genus M55B120. The sequence goes on along the minus strand of CAZKVA010000041.1, from coordinate 1,973 downwards.
AATGAGATTTATCTAGGTCCTTAATTTCAGATATACCTGCGAAAGGCTGGAATACCGGTTCGGGATATCTCCCACCTTCGAACTGGACATATTTATACCGCTCACCAAAATAACCTTCAATGCTTCCATCAGGAAATGTCTTTAGTTCAGGTCCTATATATTCAGGTTCCACATACCTGAAATCATCTCCCAGAACTACCAGCATCTGTTCATCATTCTTGAGTCCAAAGTGGTCCTTTATCATCTGGTTTACCTCGGGAGTGCCTTCATGTTTTATTGGTATCCTGTCATAGCCTTTTCTATTACACGCATCTAAGACTCTCTCCCTTGAGGTTATGTTTGATGGCATAAGAATATCCTTAATTTTTTATTTCAAATAGGTAAAATATAAATCTATGTCTAATACTTAAATATATTTAGAAACCATCGATTATCTCATTAAGTCTATTCCTGTAATAAGAGAAGTTCTCCCATGTGCAGTCCTGTGAGACAAAATGGTCGATATGGGGTATATACCTTCCTTTTTTAAGCATCTTCTCTACAATTTCCAGTTCCTTGTCTATCTTTTCCCTTGTAGAACCTTCAAACAGGACTCTTTTATCGATACCCCCTATGAGCTGGAAATCAGGATAGTTTTTCCTTATGCGCAGCATATCATTTCCAGCAGCTCTCTCAAATGGATACATCCCTGTAATCCCTGTCTCTATGATAAGGGGAAGTAGGTCCTCAACATAACCATCACTGTCAGTAAGGATTATATCTATACCTGCTTCCTTTGCAAAGGAGACCATCTTTTTATATCTCGGGGTTAAAAATTCCTTATAATGCGCAGGTGAGATAAGGGAGCCTCCCTTTCCTGCCATATCTTCCCATATTAGGACGCAGTCTATATCTACATCCTCTGCTATCCTGCCATAATAGGATATGAGAAAGTTTAGAAATGTCTCACATATATCGTGTATCAGGGCCGGGTCATCATGCATTGTCATCATATAGGTGGTAATACCCATTATTGCTCTTGGAAATCCCAAAAATCCCCCATTGGTCCCACCAAGCCTGATCGGAAAATCCCTGTCTTTTAGTCTTTTTACAAGACCGGCCCAATCAGGGGGAAGTCTTCTTTCAATAGTATCATCACTATAATGGATCTTATATTCATTCCAGCTGTCCCAATCCTTTACAGGGTGGGCCATCTCCATTGGCAGTGATGTCATATGTATGTCATTTTTATTGGTGACCCCATATGAGTCTTTGTATATTATGTGGGTCTCAGTCTTATCAATAACTTGCCTTTTAAAACCGGGACTATAGTCTACGGGGAATTTAGTAAGGTACTGGTCCAGGCCGAATACGGGTCCGACATTTAAGTCCCCGGCCTTTTCCATATCAGCATAGATATTGCGGTTTGCCATGATCGCAATGCCATCTGATATATTTTCTGGCACGGGTGATACTATCTTAAGACCCTCGCCGGACCACCTTCTTATCGTGCCTGCCCAATAGCCAAACTCTACAATAGGGATTTCTACTCCACTATAATCCCCTCCGGACATTCTCATGACCGAGAGAAATTTTTCTCTTGAATTCAAATTATCTCCTCTCAGTCCAGGTGAAATACTTCTTCAAGCATCTCTATTTCAGGTCCCAATATCGATTTGTCTTCTTTTACAAAGTACTGGTCCATATACTTCTGCCATCTCTCATTTACATCCATTTTGGATAATTTTCCCATTTGCTCCTGGAAGTCGCCGTCAACTTCAAGATAAGCAAATAAAGTCCCGTCTTTCCTGAAATAAATCGAATAATCATGTATCCCACAATCATTAATTGCTTTTGCAAGCTCGGGCCAGATCTCATCATGCGCTTTCTTATACTGATCCTTTAGTTCAGGTTTAATCTTCATCGTAAAACCGATCCTCTGCATAATACACTTCTCCTTTTCCATTTAAGTATCAAATCCTTAGATAATAAGG
>CAZKVA010000040.1:0-12303 GCA_964556035.1 uncultured Actinomycetota bacterium | reverse complement strand
CTACTGGAGAAATAGAAGTAATAGTATCTTCGGTAAAAATATTCTCAAAATCTAAAACACCGCCATTTATGCTGGAACATAGGGACAGGGTTGATGAAAATACAAGATTAAAATACAGGTATATCGATTTAAGATCAGAACAGATGCAGCGTAATATCCGTTTGAGACATGAGATAAGCAAAACGACCAGGGATTATTTTAATTCAGTCGGTTTTGTTGAAGTTGAAACTCCTATTCTTGCCAAGAGCACTCCTGAAGGAGCAAGAGATTTTCTTGTTCCGTCACGTATCAACCCGGGTAAATTTTATGCACTTCCCCAATCTCCCCAGCTATTCAAACAAATACTTATGTTCTCTGGTTTTGACAGGATATACCAGATTGCAAGATGTTTTAGGGATGAGGATCTCCGGGCCGATCGTCAGCCAGAATTTACACAGATCGACCTGGAAATGACTTTTGTAGAGGTCGGTGATGTGATAAAGATCATAGAAGGTCTTTTTGGTGAGATATTTGATAAGGTGCTAAAAAGAAATATCACTACACCTTTCCGGAAAATAACATGGCAGGAAAGTATGGAAAGATACGGCAGTGATAAGCCTGACCTCCGTTTTGATCTTGAATTAAAGGAAATAACCGGTATTTTTTCTGAATGTGAACTAAAAATATTTAAAAATGTAGTAAAATCAGGCGGGTCCATCAAATGCATTGTAGTCCCTGAAGGAGATAAGTTCAGCAGGAAAGAGCTGGATGACCTTGTGGATCTGGCAAGATCAAGCGGTGCAGGTGGGCTTGCCTGGATAAAGATCGGAAGTGGAATGGAATTTCAATCACCGATCACAAAATTTTTAAGTGAAACCGAGATGAAAGCTTTAACTGATACTTTAAACTTAAAAGTTAGTGACTTGATCTTGATCGTTGCGGATAAATTCAGAACCGCCTGTGAAGTACTTGGCGATATCAGGGTATACCTTTCAAAAAAACTTGAGCTCATAGATAAAGATGTCTTTGAGTTTGTATGGGTCCATGATTTCCCATTGTTTGAATGGGACGAGAATGAAAAGAGGCTTACTTCTGTTCATCATCCATTTACCCGTCCAGATAAAGACGGAGAAAAATTGCTTGAGGATGAACCCTTAAAAGCAAAATCACTTTCCTATGATATTGTTCTTAACGGGGAAGAGATCGGAGGAGGTTCCATAAGAATAAATGATAGCAGTCTTCAGCAAAAGATATTTAAACTTCTAAATATAGATGATGATATGATAGAGGAAAATTTTGGTTTTCTTGTAAAGGCTCTTGAGTTTGGTGCCCCACCACATGGAGGTATAGCACTGGGTATGGACAGGATAGTCATGGTGCTTGGAAAACTTGATACCATAAGGGAAGTCATGGCTTTTCCAAAAACACAATCAGCAGTCGGCCTGCTAACGGGTTCACCATCCGAAGTCTCTGAAAAGCAACTCGAGGAAGTACATATAAGTATCAGTACAGATAAAGAAGAAGATTAGGGCCACTTTTACTTTCAGATAATCACTATTTGGGTTTTTTGAGATTTTCGCTTTATTGAATAAAGAAATCGATTATGCTAATATCAAGCTGGATATTCTGTTTATATCGTTTCCACAGTTAATTTTTGTGCCAACAAAATTACATTGGAAGCCCATACTTTGGCTGTCGCGTAAATGCCTTGATTAGTTTCAAGGACTTATTAAGCAGACCGGAGGGCATCCACCTGCTAAAGCAGGGCACAAAAAACTTCTTTAGGTTACGACTAAACGGGATATCCGTTTTATTATAAAAAAATAAAGTTTAAATATATTTATGGATATTAGGAAAGAATTCTTAGAGTATTTCAAAAAAAAACAGCACCTGGTACTTCCTTCATCGGGATTGATACCGGAAAATGATGATAGCGTACTTTTTACGACTGCTGGAATGCAGCCCTTTAAGCCCTATTACCTGGGGATAGAAGAACCTCCGAAGGAAAGGATCTCTACTGTCCAGAAGTGTTTCAGAACAAGTGATATTGACAGTGTGGGATATACTGACAGGCACCTTACTTTTTTTGAGATGCTTGGAAATTTTGCATTTGGGGATTACTTCAAGAAAGAGGCTATTGAGTTTGCTTTTGATTTTATAGTAAATGTTCTAAAAATACCGCAGGATAGATTATTGATAGCAGTTTTTAAAGGTGATAAAGATATTCCTGCGGATACAGAATCTATCCAGTATTGGAAAGAACATGGATTTACCGATGATATAATATATAAATTTGATAAAAAGGAAAATTTCTGGGGGCCTGCAGGTGATACCGGGCCCTGTGGCCCATGTACTGAAATATATTATGATTTTGGTAAAAAAACAGGTTGCGGCAAGCCTAATTGCAATCCTAATTGTGATTGCGGAAGGTTTCTGGAAGTCTGGAACCTGGTATTTACACAATATAATTTTGATAGCAAGAAATACACTGAGCTTCCTAAAAAGAATATTGACACCGGCATGGGTCTTGAAAGAATTATTGCCGTACTGGAAGGAAAAAGTTCAGTTTTCAGGACCAGTTTATTTAAAAAAATGCTTAAGAAGATCCAGGAGATATCCGGTAAAAAACTGACATTTCCGGGAGATGCTGATTATGATCCTGATGCCAACAGGGCGCTCAGGATACTTGCTGATCATATAAGGGCAATCTATTTCCTTATTGCAGGTGATGTTACACCTTCTAATGAGGGCAGGGGATATATACTTAGAAGAATAATCAGAAGAGCTATAAGGTTTGGAAAACAAATAGGCATAGATGATTATTTCATAAATGATATTGGAGAAACTGTCACTGCACAGTACTCATCTTATTATCCCGAATTATCTGAAAAAAGTAAGTTCTCTAAAAAACTTGTGCTTGATGAGGAAAAAAGATTCACCAAAACCTTAAAAGAAGGTAGTAAGATATTATCTGAAAAAATCTTAAGAGTAAAGAAAACAGGGAGGGACTATCTTGACCCAAAAGACGCCTTCAGATTATATGATACTTATGGTTTTCCGGTAGAACTTACAAGAGAAATACTGGATGAAAATAATTTAAAATTGGACCTTGAAAAGTTTGGTGAATATTCTAAGGAGCATGCTGAAAAATCAAAAGCCAGGACTTCATTTGATAAAAAAATTGATAAAAATCTTGACCTATACAGGACCATAGCAAAAGAAATTAATGTGGAATTTCTTGGATATGAAAAGGACCAGGCAAATACTTATATAGAAAAGATAATAAGCTCCGGGATTAATGGGAATACTGCAGTACTGGATGAGCTTAATGCAGGTGAAAAAGGTGAGATCGTTTTAAGGGACACTGTTTTTTACGGAGAAAAGGGCGGTCAGGTAGGTGATTCCGGTATCATCAGGTCAAAAGGCGGGATATTTATCGTAAAGGATACGCAAGTCCCGGTTGAAAATCTTTTTATTCATAAAGGTTTTGTAAAGGAAGGAAAAATAAAGACCGGGGAAAAAGCCGACATAGAAGTCAGTAATGTGATAAGAAGGGATATAAGGAAAAATCATACATCTACCCATCTACTTCATTGGGCCCTGAGGAATGTTTTTGGGGACCAGTTGAAGCAAGCAGGATCATTTGTTGCGGGTGATAGATTCAGGTTTGATTATTCTATATACGATACACCTACCGTTGAACAGATGGATAAAGTAGAAAAGCTTATAAATGAAAAAATACAGAGAGACGAACCTGTCCATTGTTTTGAGACTACGAGGGATTATGCAGAGCAGCTAGGTACAATAGCATTATTTGATGAGAAATATGGTAAATTTGTAAGAATTGTAGAAATCGGAAATTACAGCAGGGAACTCTGTGGGGGATTACATATAAACCGTACCGGACAGATCGGTTTACTTACTATATTATCTGATACCAGTATTAGAGCCAATCTCAGGAGGATAGAGGCTGTAACAGGGATGCATGCTTTCAAGACCTTAAAGACCAAAGAAGATATTTTAGATGATACTGCTCTTGATCTGGAAGTAGATATTAAAAAAGTCCCGGAGACAGTCAGAAGATTAAAAGATGAAAACTTAAAAATTTCTGAAGAACTTAAATCCCTGAAAGTAAAGATCTCAGCCGAGAACATACTTCAGGGACTAAAAGATGAAATATCTAAAGGTGAATACAGGATCATTTATTATGATTTTTCCAGGGACAGCAGTCTTTCATCTCTCGATGTAAAGAGCATGGGACAGGTAAGTGACCATATAAAGGATAGTCTCAAGAATTCAAAGACATTTATAGCACTTGGGAACCAGAATGCAGGGAAACCTGTTATTATCCTTTCATGCACAAAGGACATGGTTGATGCAGGTATTAATTGCGGAAAACTAGCCAGGGAAATAGGGAAGATCGTAAAAGGCGGGGGTGGAGGAAGGCCGGACTATGCACAGCTAGGCGGTAGTGACCCTAAATCACTTAATGACGCTATAAAATATGCAGTAAGTAATGTCAGGAAGACCCTGGGCCTAAAAAAATGAAGATACTTGGTCTGGATATAGGAGAAAAAAGAATAGGAGTTGCAATATCCGACAGGGATGAAAAGCTATCGGCACCATATGGTATTATAATAAATGACTGCAATTTTAAAACCAATATCGAGAAAATCATAAATGAATACCATATTAAAAAAATAGTCATTGGAATGCCTTACACACTGAAAGGTGAGATCGGGTCACAGGCCCGGAAAGTAATTGGATTTGTTAAGGAAAATATTGATTTTAAGAATGTGGATATTGACTATTTCGATGAACGTTATACAAGCAGTATTCCTGAATATAATATAAAAAAAAGTGACCGGAAAAAAAAAGATATTGATAAGTTATCTGCATCAATGATACTTCGAGATTATCTTGAAAAAAATAATGATATTAAAAAAGACAAGTAACCATAATAAAATTAAAAAGATATTCATTTTACTATTAATTCTAATTCTTAGTATGTCATTTTCTTTCGTAAGTTCCTGTTTTTTGGACAGCAGTAAACCAGATGAAAGTGAAGAAATAGAGAAAGGGATAGAAGTAGAGATAGTAATAGATGAAGGAATGACGCTTAACCAGATTGCCTCTGCTCTTGAGGACAAGGCAGTAGTTGACAATGGCTTCATGTTTAGATTGTATGTTCAGCAGAAAGGAAAAGAAAAAAGCCTGATCCCCGGTACTTATGATCTGCTGACGGGTTCGGAATATGGTGAAGTGATGGACAAGCTTTCCGCGGGGCCCCCAGTAGTAACTTTTACAGTAGCTATACCGGAAGGTTATGTCATTATAGATATAATTGAAAGATTTTCAAGTGAGCTGCCTTTTATCGATAAGGAAGAGATGCTTCTTGCTGTTAGCGCTGATAATTATAATTATGATTATATCGAGGCGGATGAAAGTCTTGAGGGATATCTTTTCCCAAAGACCTATGAAGTAACCATGGGTTATAGTGCATATGATATTGTAGATATGATGCTTGTCCAGTACCGTTATGAGACAGGGGACCTTGATTATACATATGCCGAAAACAAGGATCTTTCAAAATATGACATATTAAAGATCGCTTCGATGATAGAGAGAGAAGCCTATATACCGGAAGAAAGGGAATTGATATCAGCAGTAATACATAATAGACTTGATATCGGTATGGCTCTTGGAATCGATGCAACCCTTACCTACTTTCTTGAAAAATGGGATGAACCTTTAACGGTATCGGATCTTGAAACAGATATCGGATTTAATACAAGATTATATGCCGGGCTTCCACCGACACCGATATGTAATCCGGGGCTGGCTGCTATAAGTGCAGCAATAAACCCCGCTGATGTGGATTATTTGTATTTTGTTGTTACTGATAGCCAGACTCACGAGCATTCCTTTACCAATGATTATGATGAACATATAAATAATAGTAATAATGCTAATTGAAAAATTAAGCCTCTACATTGAAGAAAAAAAATTCCTAAAAAGTTTAGAGAAAAAATCAAGGTCACTAAAAATTCCTGTAATAAGTATGGAGACAGGAGCATTCCTGGAGTTTGCGGTACTGATAAAAAAGCCTAAAAAATTACTGGAAATCGGATGCGGCAATGGATTTTCAACATATTTTCTGGTAAAGAACCTCCCGGACCGTTCTAGCTATACGGGAATAGACCTAAACAGGGATAGATTGTTTTCGGCAGAGTCATTTATCAGGGAGAGATTTCAGGAAATAGAAATGGAGTTTATTCCCGGTAATGCATTAGAAATAATTGTGGACCTGGACGGGAAATTCGATCTTGTCTTTATAGACGCAGCAAAATTTGAATACCCAGGGTACCTGGAAGCAATAATGAATAAACTTAATAAGGGTGCACTTATCATAGCTGATAATATTTTTTATAATGATAAAATATTTTCTCAAACTCCCTTAGAACATGATAAAAAAAGTGTAAAAGGCATAAAAGAGTATCTAAATATGATTACTTCAAATAATAAGATGATCTCTACTGATTTTATCGATATCGGTGATGGCCTGGCAGTAAGCATATATGGAGACGGTCCAGATGGTTAGTAATAAAATACCGGAACTGATGGTTCCTGCAAATAATCTTAAGATATTAAAATACGCCGTTAATTATGGTGCGGATGCTGTCTATGTAGGCGGTAAAAAATTTAATTTGAGAAGTATCAGGGGTAATTTTTTCCTTGATGAGTTAATAGAAGGCGTGAAGTATGCCCACAGTAAAGGGGTTAAAGTATATCTTACACTGAATTCCTGCATACATGAAAATGAGACCGATGACCTTATAAATTATATCAAGGACCTTAAAGGCATTGGTCTTGACGGTATTATTGTTGCTGATCTTGGGGTAATGGGACTTATCAGGAATATCATTCCTGAAGCCAGGGTACATATAAGCACGCAGGCCAGTATCACCAACCACCATGGAGTTAAAGTTGCGGAAAAGCTCGGTGCCAGCAGGGTCAATCTTGCCAGGGAAATTTCTTTTAATGATTTAAAAGTCATTAAAAGAAAATCTGAAGCAGAAATTGAAGTATTTGTACACGGCGCGCTTTGCATAGCATATTCTGGAAGGTGCATGCTTTCTAAGTATATGACGGGAAGGGATGCAAATAAAGGTGAGTGCGCCCACAGCTGCAGGTGGAATTATTATTTGATGGAGGAGCAGCGTTCTAATCTATTCTTCCAGATCCAGCAGGACAAGAGTGGTACATATATCTATAATTCCAGGGACCTTTGCCTGCTGCCTGAACTTAATAAACTTGTCAGTGCAGGTATAGATAGTATAAAAATTGAGGGAAGGATGAAAACAGAAAATTATGTCAGTCTTGTGACATGGGTTTACAGAATGGCTCTTGATCATATTGCTGAGGGTAGTTTAACGCAAGATAAAATAGATTATTTGATGGCCGAACTTGATAAAGCTTCCCATAGAAATTATACAAAAGGTTTTATGTTTTTAACCGACAAGACTGAACTTACCAATAATGAGAATGTAGGATATATTAAAAAATATACTTTCATCGGCACAGTAATGGAGGACAGAGAGGAATATAGTGGCACAGTTATTGGTATCAGAAATCAACTTAATAAGGGAAGTATGCTTGATATACTACAACCCGGGAGAAAGCCACAAGAGCATAGAGTGGACAGGATTATAATGGTCAGTACCGGGGAAGACGTCGATGTAGCAAATCCTAATGATATAGTTCTGATCCCGGGTCTTTTGGGCCTGGACCCATATTCTATATTAAGAATAAAAAAATAAAAAAATGCTTATTTTTAGACATAGAAGTCTTAAAGTTAATGAAACTGGATAAAGAATAAATATTTTGTTATAATTATTATAATTTTTTTGAAAGAATTATGGTTGAAAATATTAAGACTTATAAAGTATTATTATCAGGTAGGGTCCAGGGTGTAGGTTTCAGGTATTTTACGGAGTCTGTGGCCGACAAATACAGTGTAAAGGGTTATGTTAAAAATAACCCGGCAGGCAAGGTAGAAATATTATGCCAGGGTGAAGAAGAAGAGGTCCGGATATTTATTGATGAAATCGGTAAAGGACCAGCATTTTCAGTAATAACCGGGGTAGTAAAACAGGAAGTAACAGATAATAAGGTCTATAATACCTTTGAGATAAAATACTGATATTAATGCTGTTATAAGCAATAAAGCACTATAGCAATATTTGTAAAAAAAATTATGCAGCAAAAATTAATTAGTTCAAGGACCAGGCTGGTAGGTTTGTTTGGTAATCCAGCAAGACACAGTCTTTCACCTGTAATTCATAATGCATTCCTAAAAAGTACAGGAATGGATGCGGTCTACCTGACTTTTGAATTTCCGGGTGAAAACTTTGATGAAGCATTTATAGGAGCTAAAAGACTTGGTTTGATCGGCCTTAATATCACAATGCCTTTTAAGGAAAACGCATATAAACTTATGGACAACAAAGATGCCAGGTCAACAGCAATTGGTTCGGTGAATACAGTAAAATTTAATTCCAGCACTAGTAACTCTGAAGGTTTTAACACTGATGTGGATGGTTTTGTAAGTTCAATTGAAGACAGTGGTTTTAACTGGAATGGCAGCAATTGTCTTATCCTGGGTGCCGGTGGTTCTGCAAGAAGTTCTGTTTTTGCCTTACTTGAGAAACCGGTAAAAAAAATATATATCTATAATAGGACCACTGAAAAAGCTGAAAAAATAAAAAATTCATATTCGAAAGAAAAAAGGATTAAGATAGAAGTACTGGAAGGGCTCGAGGGGATAGATCCTGAAAGTATGGACCTTATATGTAATTGCACACCTCTCGGCATGGATGCACCTGGAGTATCAGAATTACTGCCAATACCTGATCAGTGGAATCTTAAGGATGTCCTGGTGTTTGAAATGATATATAAACCACTGGAAACAAGATTGATTATAAAAGGAAAAAATGAGGGCGCCAGGATCATTGATGGCCTGGATATGCTCATTAACCAGGCCGCGTCCTCATTTAAAATATGGTTTGATATAGATCCTGAAAAAAAAGATATCAGAGGCAAACTTGTAAATTTTTTAATTAATAAGAACTGATGGATCTAATTTTATTGGGAAAATTGTTTTAGATAGAAAGGTAGCTAATGAAGATCAATGACATTTTAATGGAAGGCATAAAAAGAGATGCTTCTGATGTCCATATTGTCTGTATCCTTCCTCCACTCTTAAGGATTCATGGTAAACTTATAAAATTAAATGAATTTGGAGATATAACGCCAAATATTTCAGAAAGTATATTGACTGAAATAATAAATGATGAACAGAAGGCCCGCCTCCAAAAAGAACTGGCTCTTGATTTCTCGCACACTATCCCGGGCATGGGAAGATTCAGGTGCAGTTACTTTTACCAACGGGGCACCCTGGCAGGAGCATTCAGACTTATTTCAAAGAAAATACTTACTGTAGAAGAGTTGGGCCTACCTCCACAGATAAAGGAATTTTCTACTTATCCCCGTGGACTTGTCCTGGTAACAGGACCTACAGGTTCAGGAAAATCTACAACACTTGCTGCAATAATAGACGATATAAATAAAATAAGGGCGGAAAATATCATTACAGTGGAAGATCCCATTGAATATCTTTTCACACATAATAATAGCATAGTAAGCCAGAGGGAAGTATTGGCAGATACTTTATCATTTAGTTCTGCTTTAAGATTTGTACTCCGTGAAGATCCCGATGTAATAATGGTTGGAGAGATGAGGGACCTGGAAACAGTATCCAGCGCACTTACAGCTGCTGAGACAGGTCATCTTGTATTCTCAACTCTTCATACCCAGGATGCTCCCCAGACGATAGACAGGATAATCGATATATTTCCTACATTCCAGCAAAGACAGGTTAGGACACAGCTTGCAACCACTTTAAGGGCGGTACTCGTCCAACAACTGCTCCCAAATACACGGGGAGACGGAAGAGTTGCGGCCACAGAACTTATGTTCGTAAATGCAGCCATAGCCAATATGATCAGGGAGTCAAAGGCTCATCAAATATATACTGCTATTCAGGCAGGCGGTAAAAGAGGGATGATGACTATGGATATGTCCCTGGCCAACCTGTACAAACAGGGTCAGATATCCAGGGATGTTTGTATAGAAAAGGCGCATAATAAGGAAGAAATACAAAGAATGATTGTATAAGAAGTTTTGTCAGGTTAAAATGTAAATTAAATTATATTTAATGAGGAAAATATGGCAACATTTGATTACAAGGCAAGAGATAAAAACGGTGAAGTGATAGACGGTTCGCTGGAAGCAGCGAGTGAGGATGCCCTAATAGGTAAATTAAAGGATCAGGGCCTGCTTGTTCTTGATATAAAAAAATATAAGGAAGAAAAGACAAAGAGTAAGGGCAGGAGTATTAGCTTTTTTAACAGGATTAGTACCCGTGACCTTGCTGTCTTTACGCGTCAATTTGCCACTCTCATAACATCCGGAATGACCCTGATAGAGTCTCTTGTAGTGCTTGAACGCCAGACAGCGAACCCTAAATTTGTTGAGATAATTGCTTCGGTTAGAATGGATATAGAATCCGGACACAGCCTTTCCGAAGCGATGGGTAATCACAAAGTGTTCACAAAATTATATATAAGCCTTATAAGAGCCGGGGAGATGGGTGGTGTGCTTGATGAGTCGATGGAAAATCTTGCTGATTTTCTTGAAAAAGATGAGGATATACGTCTTCAGATCAGGAACAAAACAGCATATCCAAAGTTTGTCCTGGCTTTTGCAGTAATCATCACAATGGTCATAATTATTTTCCTTGTGCCTACTTTTAAGGAAATATACGATGACCTGGGTGTCCAGCTCCCCCTGATGACAAGAATGGTAGTACGGGTTGGTGACATGTTTAAAAATATCTACTTTTATATTATCGCAATAGTTCTTATAGTTGGTGGAAGACTTCTTTTCAGGAAATTTAGAAGTACCCCAAAGGGTCGATACACTATTGATAATATACGGATCAGTATACCTAAAATGGGAGATGTTATAAAGAAGATGGCGCTTTCAAGATTTGCCAGATATCTTGGCACTCTTCTGGGAGCTGGCGTACCGATCCTTTCAGCTCTTGATATTGTTAAAGGTGTAACAGATAATGTTCTTGTCGATAATGCAATTGTGGACATAAAAAATAATATAAGGCGCGGAGAAAATATTTCCGGCCCGATGTCCAGGTATGGTATATTTCCACCGATGATGGTCCAGATGACAGCAGTCGGCGAGAAGACAGGCACGCTCGACACAAACCTCATTAGAATATCTAATTTTTACGACACTGAAGTTGCCAGTACCATAGAGATCTTGCTTGCAATACTTGAACCCATGATGCTTCTATTTGTGGCTCTTTTAGTAGGGACAATTGTTATAGCTATGTATCTGCCATTATTTAATATTTACCAGGCTATGTAAGATAATAAGATGAAAACTAAGCAATCAATTAATTTAAAAGAATATGATCTTTTAGGACCAAAGAACCTTCCGGTTGAAGAACTGATCGAATTATACAGTAAAGATAATAACCCGGAGATCCTGTCTATCATTGTTGAAAAAAATAGAAAACTTGTCTATAAAATAGCAAATGAGTTTAAAAATCCTTCATCAGAGGACAAAGACATACTGCAGGTAGCATTTACCGGTCTCCTGGTAGCTATAAACAGGTATGATCCTAAATTAAATAATAAGTTTTCCACATTTGCGTATTACTGTATAAAAGGAGAGATCCAGCATTATATAAGGGACAATAAGCTCATTAAGATACCCAGATGGCTCTGGAAATTAAATAGCCTGTTTAATGATTATGTGACAAAATTTGAATCTGAAAATCACCGTTATCCTACAAAAGAAGAGATCTCTGTTGGAATGAATGTCTCAGTTGGCAGTATTGACGAGATACTTAAAGCAAGAGAGGCAGCATTCTATAATCATTCTCTTGATAATAATTCTAATAATAATTTTAGTTTTGATAAAAAACTTATTAAGTCAAGATCTTATAGGAGTTTTGACCTTGTAATGGAAGATAAAATACTTCTCTGGGACGCGATAGATAAATTAAAGGGTTCCAATAAAAAGATCCTGATACTTAAATATGTCTTTGGCTTTTCACAGGAGGAAATAGGGAAAAAGATGGGAATCTCCCAGAAATCTGTTTCCAGAAAACTCAGGGATTCACTGGATACCCTAAAAAGTTATTTCACTTAGATAGTTTATTTCTCTTTTTAAATATTGATA
>CAZKVA010000039.1:0-12665 GCA_964556035.1 uncultured Actinomycetota bacterium | reverse complement strand
TTCCTAAAAATAGCAGTATAAGTATCAGATAATAATCAGGGAGGATCCCCAGTGTGCTCAAGAATATTGAAGTCACAAGGGGCCCGGCTATCATAAAATATTTTAATCCATGCTTATCGGATAGCATTCCAAAAACAGGTGAAAGAGGCTGTTTGCCAGAATACTTGTAACACCAAGAAGGCTTACCTGGAAAAGAGACAGGCCAAATTTTAAGGTAAAGAAAGGAATAAGCCCGATATATGCACCAGGGTAAATATCAGTAATAAAATGACTTCCTGCAGAAAGACCAATCTGAAACTTATTAAACCCATCTGTGCCTACCCTGGTACTATTCCGGTCCTTAATATTAAAACTATTACTCTTCATTTCTTACTTAAACCACTACTCAAATCTTTGTTCTTACCTTATGGTAAAACTTCTTTTAAATTATAATTTATTAAATGTATCCTTTATTTTTTATTTCGCTTCGTCTTTGCATTACTGGAAAAAGAAAAAGCAGGAGGATCCCCACAAGAGGGAACAAGATCACGTATCTTATAGTCATTACCATACCAATGCTGTCTGCTATCTTTCCAATCACCATGAGTGATGCAGCTGCGCTTCCCGCAGCAACACCTATTGAGAGCGAGGAAGCCAGGCCAATGTTTCTGGGAAATAGATCCTGAATCAATCTAGTACACAAAGGAAGGGTGGATATAGAGAAAAGACCGGCAAGTATGAGAAATATGAAACTTATATTTACCGGGACCAGAAAGATCGCATAAACACAGGGAAGTGATAGTGACAATAACACCTGGATCACTATATATCTTTTTTGGATCCTGTCAGAATAATTTCCGGCAATAATACCGCCTATTCCTCCAACAATGATAAATGCCATGAAAATATATCCAAAATTTAAAAGTCCCACTCCCTGGCCCGTATAGTAGAGGGGCAGGAAAGTTATAAGAGTTATAGTCATAAGTTCTCTGCTGTAAGATAGAAAAAGGACAATGATTAAAAGTGCTATCTTTGATCTTTTAACTTTTTTTAATCTGTTAAAAAAACTAATTGCATGTTCAGTGGAACCTGTAAGGGTAATATCCGGTGCAAATCTCATAGTGAAGGCAGCTACAATAAGTCCGGGGATTGCTGCAAGAGGAGTAAAGGCCAGTCCAAATCTTTCGATTATAAAGATTATAAAGATCGAGCCAGATGCGAAACCAAGGGCTCCTCCAAATGACACCAGTGAATTAGTAAAACCTTTTCTTTTGCCACCAAAGATATTTGCTATGGCGGCAGTCGGGGGATGGATTATTGCTACTCCGATATTCCCGAGAAATAGCAATATTAAAATAATCCAAAAAGTCGGGGCTATCCCAAGAAGACTTATAAAAACAGATGCGAAAAGAGGACCAAGAATTAGGAAATATTTTATTTTATATTTATCTGCAAGAAAGCCGATGATGGGCTGGCTCAGGTTTGCTGCAATAAAATTAACTGATGTAAGCACACTGACAAGAAAAAGAGACAGACCGAATTTTACCGTTAGTATGGGGATCATTCCAACAATAAAGCTTCCATAGATATCTGTGGTCATATGTGTGCCAAAGGCAAGAAAAATTTTACTTTTTTGCATTTTTTGAATCATTTAAAAAATTCTACTCCTTTAAATTTTTAATTCAATATATATTTTGGAAACAATATTGTGTATATTCGATATTTGCGTTCTGAGTTATTGAGTATGCATTAAGAGGATTATTTATCCACCAATATTTTAAAACAATATATTCATCAGTTTAAAATTATTATTCCTGCATTTGTTTAATTTTTTTAATTATTCTTATATAATCAAATTGCCGTGCTAGGTGGGGAGCTAGCGGTGCCCTGTAACTCACAATCCGCTCCAGTGAGACCGATCAACAGGTTTGAGGCCTAAGACAGTAAGGTTTAGCGCCTTTATAAGTGGTGATGAAAGTTAGGTCTTGTGCGGCGGAGGGTTACAAACCCCGTCAGGTCCGAGAGGAAGCAGCGGTAAGTAACATTCTCCGGGTGTCACAAGGAAATCTGGCTGGAGCTAACTGTAGAGGCTGCACTTGTTGCCTTATGTCGATCCTGGGGCACGGCATGAAGAGGTGCTATTTCTGGGTAGCTTTCTATTTATAATAGGATGCTCTTAAAAAAAATACCAGAAATGGTGCTTGGTCATTTATTATTATATTTATTGATTCTTGAAAGCCTGATTATGGGATATATTTCATTTTACCGTAAATGGAGACCACAAAGCCTTGATGATGTAGTGGGCCAGAAATATAATATACAGACATTAAAAAATGTCCTGGCGGGTAATAGGCTTTCGCATTCGTATATGTTCTGCGGCCCCCGGGGTACGGGCAAGACTTCAACAGCCAGGATACTTGCCAAGGCTATAAACTGTATGGATGGCATCACTGCTACACCATGTAATAAATGCAATAATTGCCTGAGCATCTCAAATGGCTCAAATGTCGATGTTATAGAGATCGATGCGGCATCAAACCGGGGGATAAATGAGATAAGGGAACTCAGGGAAAAAGTAAAATATCTTCCCAATAATCTCCGCAAAAAAGTCTATATAATAGACGAAGTCCATATGCTGACTACCGAAGCATTCAATGCTCTATTGAAGGTATTGGAAGAACCTCCTGAGCATGTGATCTTTATTATGGCAACCACTGAACCCAATAAGGTACTTCCTACCATAATATCAAGATGCCAGAGATTTGACTTCTATCCAATATCTCTTGACCTCATAAGTGAAAGACTAAAAAAAATAGCTAAAAGCGAGAAATTATCCATATCTGATCAGGCACTGGGACTTATTTCCAGATATGCTGATGGAAGCTTGAGGGATGCCGATGGGATACTTGAACAGCTTGCTGCCTATAGTGAAGGAAAAATAGAGGCAAAAGATGTCGTGGCGCTACTTGGCATAGTTGACCTTGAGATACTGTTCCAATTTGTAGACATTTTGGCGGAAAGGAATATTTCAAAGAGTCTTGAGATTATAAAAAGTATAATAAAAAGCAATCAGAACCTGAAAGTCTTTGTCTCTGAGCTGCTTGATCACTTATATAATATATATGTTGTTAAAAATTATGATAAACCTGATGAAGTCACAGATATCAGCAGGGAATATCTGGATCAATATTTAAAACAGGCGGAAAAACTTAATAATGAGGAGATCGAATTCTACCTGGACCATTTTACGGAGCTCCTAAAGCAGATCAAATGGGGTGAAAGCTCCAGGACTTTTTTCAGGACTACTGTCGTGCAGGCCGTAAACTTTATTGTCCTTGATGATAAGCAGATAAATAAGAAGATAAAAGCCTGGGAAGCAAAGATACATTCTCTGGAAAGGGAAGTAAAGAGCGGAGCTGCGGCACGGCCATCTAAAATGGAAGCGGCCAGTGTGGGGGAGCCAGAAGATGAGCCCCAGGATCTGGATTTTTTAAATAATTCAGACGAAGCCCAGCTTAAACCTGAAAATGGATCCGGAGCTGAAAATAAAATAGTCATAGACCCGGAATCTCAAGTAGAAAAGCCAGCCAAAACAGGGGCAAAAAAAGACAATGTTAAAAGTGTGGGATTAGAATCAATCACAGAAAATCTTGACAGGATACTTGAGCTTCTCAAGAGGAAAAAGATCTCGGTCCATGCCATGTTTGTCGAAGCAGAACCGGACAGGATCGAGGGAAAGACAATATTTTTCTGTCTTGAAGAGAATAAACAGTGGCATAAGGATCATCTAAGCAAGGTGGCTAACTCAGGTATCATATCGGAAGTGATAGGGGAAGTAACCGGGAAAAAATTCCAGGTAAAGTTTGAGACCGGCAATATAGATGCGAAGAATCAGATGAAAAATCATTCCGGTCAAAATGGATCAACCGGAGAAGATGAAAAAAATAGATCTCCCGGAATAGTCGAAACTGAAAAGACCGAAAAAGAAGATAAAAAGGAAGAAAAAAAGGACAGGGTAGAAAAAAATACTGTAAGTGAAAATAAAAGTGAAGCGGCAGACAAAAAACCACCTGAGGGAAGTGGCACAGATACCAGGCCTGAAGATAAGATGGATGGGAGTCAAACCGTAGATGGTGATAAAAGTGACATAAGTAAAAAAGATAATGATGCCGGACCAGCTAAGGATGATAAAGAAGATATGTTGAAATATTTTGAAAAGAAATTCGAGATAAAGGAGTAAAAATTGGGTTTTAATATGCAGCAGATGATGAAGCAGGCCAAAATGATGCAGAAAAAGATGGCTGAGGTGCAGGAAGAACTAAAAAATATGGAGTTTGAAGCATCTGCAGGTGGCGGAGCAGTAAAGGCAAAAGTCAATGGTGACCAGGAGATCCTGGAAATAAAACTAAACAATGAGATGATAAATGCAGATGATCTGGATATGGTAGAGGATATGGTAATGGTCGCCGTAAATGATGCTTTGAAGCAGTCAAAGGATGAAGCGAAGAATAAGATGGCTGGTCTCACCGGAGGAATGAATTTACCGGGATTTTAGGAGCCTGTCCAGGAACTGAGCTCAGGCTCCCGGACCAGATATGCTTTAAAGGAATTTTTCTTAAGGAAAAAACCGACCAGAATTGATTTGTTATCCATGATATTAGAAGTTTAATAAAAATGCCCCTATATATAAAAAGCGTAGAAAATTTAATAAATGAATTCAGGAAACTCCCGGCTATCGGGCCTAAATCTGCAAGAAGGATAGTATATTATCTATTGAAATTACCTCCTGCGAAAATAGAAAACTTTGCAAAAAGCCTTATAGACATGAAAGATAAAGTAAAGTTCTGCAAAATATGCCGCAATCTTTCAGAAGATGAGATATGCCATATATGTAAGGACCAGTCAAGAGACACAGCCAAGATCTGCATTGTCGAGGAAGTAGGCGACATCATACTTCTTGAAAAAACGGGACAGTATCAGGGTTTGTATCATGTGCTTGGCGGTCTCCTGTCACCAATTGAAAATATCGGACCTGATGAACTAAGGATACCCAGGCTTATGCAGAGGGTAAGAGAAAATGATGTAAATGAAGTAATAGTAGCCTTAAACCCTACAGTAGAAGGCGAAAGTACAGCCATGTATATAAAGAAACAGTTGACCTCACGTGGGGTCAAGACGACCATGCTTGCGAGCGGTCTTCCCGTAGGCGGAGATCTTGAATATGCAGATGAGACAACCATCGGGAGGGCACTTTCCAACAGGCGCGAAATATAGCAATTAGTTGCATGCAACTCATTTTTTACTTTGTTAAAAAATCCTTATTATTATGATATAATTCTTAAGGTTTTGCCCAAAGGCAATACATGGATTTATAAAGTTTGTAATGGGAAGGCAAACTTTGAAATATTTAAGTTCCTAGCTTAAAATGAAGGGGTACCGAAAATGAGGAAAATGAAATCAATGGATGGAAATATGGCGGCTGCTCATATTGCCTATGCTTTTACTGAGACTGCAGCTATTTATCCTATTACACCATCCTCAACAATGGGTGAGTATGTTGATGAATGGGCTGCTTATGGTAAGAAAAATATGTTCGGACAGGTTGTAAAGGTGACCGAGCTTCAGTCAGAGGCAGGAGCGGCAGGAGCTGTGCATGGTTCCCTGGCTGCAGGGGCGCTGACATCTACCTTTACTGCATCCCAGGGGCTATTACTGATGATTCCAAATATGTATAAAATAGCGGGAGAGCTGCTTCCGGGTGTATTTCATGTAAGTGCACGTTCAGTAGCAACACATGCTTTATCAATATTCGGTGATCATTCAGATGTTATGGCTGTAAGACAGACCGGTTTTGGACTACTGGCTTCAGGTTCCATACAGGAGATAATGGACCTTGCCGGTATTGCCCACCTGACCTCGATCAAGTCAAGGGTGCCATTTGTTCATTTCTTTGATGGATTTAGAAGTTCTCATGAGATCCAGAAAATAGAGACCATAGAATATGAAGACCTTAAAAGCATGCTTGATGAGGAGGCTCTTCAAAATTTCAGATTGCGGTCACTTAACCCCGAACATCCTGTTACCAGGGGTACTGCCCAGAATCCTGATATATTTTTCCAGGCAAGGGAAGCCTCAAACAGTTTCTACGATTCATTACCGGATACAGTAGCAGATTATATGAAAAAGATAAGTAAGCTTACAGGCAGGGATTATAGGCCATTTAATTATGTAGGCGCCAAAGATGCGGAAAATATAATAATCGCTATGGGTTCGGTAACAGATACTATTGATGAGACAGTAGAGTATCTTAATAAGCTTGGGGAAAAAGTCGGCCTTATAAAGGTACACCTCTACAGGCCGTTCTCTAAAAAATATTTACTGGATGTTCTTCCGGAAACAGTTAAGAAGATTGCTGTTCTTGATAGGACAAAAGAGCCGGGAGCTCCCGGAGAACCTATGTATCTGGACATCAAGGATGTATTCTATAATACCGGAAGGCAACCGGTGGTAGTGGGCGGAAGATATGGACTGAGTTCCAAGGATACTACTCCCAGCCAGATAAAGGCAGTGTATGATAATCTAAAAGAAGATAAACCAAAAGACGGATTTACTGTTGGTATAAATGATGATGTGACGCATAAATCCCTTGAGATAAAAGAGCAGATCGAGACCTCGCCCGAGGATACCATAAAGTGTAAATTCTGGGGTCTGGGTTCAGACGGTACAGTCGGTGCCAATAAGAATGCCATAAAAATAATCGGTGACAATACAGACATGTATGCGCAGGGCTATTTTGCATATGACTCAAAGAAATCCGGGGGGCTTACAGTGTCTCATCTGCGTTTTGGTAAGAACCTGATAAAATCCACATATCTTATTTCAGAAACTGATTTCACTGCATGTCATAAACAATCCTATGTAAATCAATATGATATGCTAAAAGGTCTAAAAAAAGGTGGGATCTTCCTTTTTAACTGCCAGTGGAAAGCTGAAGAACTAAGTGATAAGCTACCTGCCTCTATGAAGAAATATCTGGCGGAAAATGGTATTGAATTCTATATAATAGATGCCACTGATATTGCGGAGGAGATCGGGCTCGGGAACAGGATCAATATGATAATGCAGGCAGCATTCTTTAATCTGGCCAAAGTCATACCATTAGATGATGCAGTTAAATATATGAAAGAAGCTATTAAGAAGACCTATGGCAAGAAGGGTGAAAAGATAGTACAGATGAATTATGAAGCTGTCGACAAAGGGATAGGCGCATTACAAAAAATTGAGATACCAAAAGACTGGAAAGATGCAAAAGAGATAGCTGATGTGGCGCAGGTGCAGGAACCGGATTATATAAAGAATATACTTAGGGTCTCAAACCGTCAGGAAGGTGATTCGATACCGGTAAGCGCTTTTGTAGGGGCAGAAGACGGGACATTCCCCCAGGGAACATCTGCTTATGAAAAGAGGGGGATAGCTGTAAATGTACCCGAATGGCAAAAGGAAAACTGCATACAATGCAATCAGTGTTCATATGTTTGCCCTCATGCAGCAATAAGACCGGTATTATTAGATGAAGGCGAGGTTAAAAAGGCATCAAAGGATTTTGAATCTATCCAGGCAAAGGGGAAAGGTTTTGATGGTCTTAAATATAGGATGCAGGTAAGTACGATGGACTGCACGGGTTGCGGAAATTGTGCCGATGTCTGTCCTGCAAAAGAGAAGGCCCTTATTATGAAACCGCTTGATTCACAGGAAAAACAGATACAGAACTGGAATTTTGCAACCAGTGTCTCTGTTAAGGATAATATTATGTCCACAGATACCGTAAAGGGGAGCCAGTTCAAGAAACCATTATTTGAGTTTTCCGGTGCATGTGCGGGTTGTGGAGAGACTCCATATGCCAAACTGATAACACAGCTTTATGGCGAGAGAATGATGATAGCTAATGCTACAGGCTGTTCATCGATATGGGGAGGCTCCGCTCCAGCTGCACCTTATACTACAAATTCCAAAGGTCAGGGACCTGCATGGGCGAATTCATTGTTTGAAGATAATGCAGAATACGGATTTGGTATGGCTACAGGTATAAAACAGATGCGTAATAAGATCGAAGGATATTTAAAAGAACTCTCAACAGCGAATATAGATGGAGAGATAAAGGAAACCATAAATGAATGGATAGCAAGCAAGGAAGATGCTGAAGCAAGCAGGAGTGCAAGTGAAAAGCTGCTTAAACTCCTAAAGGACAGTTTAAATGATGCTGGCGCTGATGCCATCAGGCAAAAAATACTTGACCTTAAAGACTATTTGGTCAAGAAATCCATATGGGTATTTGGCGGAGATGGTTGGGCCTATGATATAGGTTATGGCGGGTTGGACCATGTAATTGCTTCCGGTGAAGATATAAACATAATGGTATATGATACAGAGGTTTATTCAAATACCGGTGGACAGTCTTCAAAGGCAACTCCGATGGGGGCAGTGGCCAAGTTTGCGGCTTCCGGAAAGAAGGTCAAGAAAAAGGATCTCGGGCTTATGGCGATGACTTATGGTTATGTCTATGTGGCACAGATCGCAATGGGTGCAAGCCAGAGACAGACCTTAAAAGCTATTCAGGAAGCAGAAAGCTATAAGGGCCCATCACTTATAATCGCATATTCACCCTGCATAAACCATGGAATATATATTGGTATGGGTAAGACACAGTTAAGGGAAAAACAGGCTGTGGATGCAGGCTACTGGCACCTTTACAGGTATAATCCGCTGCTAAAAGATAGCGGTATAAATCCATTTGTCCTTGATTCCAAAGAACCAAAAGATAATTTTAGGGATTTCTTGATGGGAGAAGTAAGATATGCTTCGCTTACCAAGACTTTTCCTGAAATAGCCGAGGATCTTTTCACCAGGGCAGAAAAAGATGCCATAGAAAAATATAAAAAATACAATGGTCTTGCCAGGGCAGGAAGTGCTTCCGTTAAGGCTTCCAAATAAACTCAGCAGTGAAAGCTTTATAAAGAAGAAAAAGAACAGTTAAAAAAGTTAAAGGTTTTAATAGTCTTGACTGTGATTAGTATGTATAATAATCTTTTTAAATAATGGCTTTATTTTATTATAATTATATGGCCTTAAGCAGATATTTTATATACAGGGAATATGAGAGAGAAAAAAGAAATAATTGTAATGAAGTTCGGGGGAACCTCCGTAGGTGATGCTGATAAAGTAAGGAGGGTGGCTGATCGCATTATAGATTCGAAAGAAGACGGCAATCATGTAGTGGTAACAGTATCAGCTATGGGAGATACGACCGACAGGCTTATCGATCTTGCAGCTGAAGTATCAGATGACCCCTCCAGAAGAGAAATGGATATGCTGCTTTCAACAGGAGAGCAGGTATCGGTAGCCATACTTTCAATGGCTATCCACAAAAAAGGTCATAAGTGCGTATCACTTACAGGGATACAAGCCGGTATTTTTACAGATGATACTTATTCAAAAGCAAAGATACTTAATATAAAGGCGGATCGTGTCCTCAAAGAATTAAAAAAGGAAAATATTGTAATAATTGCAGGATTTCAGGGAAGCAATAGTGAAGGAGACATAACCACACTGGGTAGAGGAGGTTCTGATACTACAGCTGTTGCTATAGCATCAGCACTGAAGGCAAATTATTGTGAGATATATACCGATGTTGACGGTGTGTTTTCAACAGATCCAAAGCTTGTTGAAGAAGCGGCAAAGATGCACTCCCTCTCATATGATGAGATGCTTGAGCTTGCGTCTTCCGGTGCAAAAGTGCTTCACCTGAGAGCTGTTGAGTTTGCAAAGAAGCATGATGTGGTGCTTCATGTAAGGTCAAGTTTTAATAAAAATGAAGGGACTTGGGTAATGGAGGAAAAAAAATTAGATAAAAGATTGGAAAAACCCTTAATAACAGGTGTAACCTATGATACTAACCAGGTGAAGATATCTATATTTGAACTTGAAGATAAACCCGGTGTAGCAGCTTCGCTTTTCCGCAAATTTGCGGAAAATGATATAAATATTGATCTTATCGTACAGAATGTAAGTGAAAAAAATCAGGCATCAATATCGGTAACTATAAAAAATGAAGATCTTTCCATTGCTAAGAAGGTCCTTGATGAACTTGATCAAAAGCATGTGGAGATAGATCCGGATATATCGAAGATCTCAATAGTCGGTGCAGGGATGCAGACCCATCCGGGTGTGGCTGCAAGAATGTTTGAGCTGCTTGCAGAGAGGCAAATAAATATCGAGATGATATCGACATCTCCAATCAGGATCTCATGTGTTATAAGGGAAGTAAATGCAAGGGAAGCAGTAAAAGTCCTTCACCAGGGCTTTGATATTGATTAGTTTGCTATCTGCTGATGGCATAGTGGCAGAAATTGCTATTTAAAGCACAACAGCAATAGTCTTGCATTATATAAATCTAGACGTAAGCTATCGGACAGCTTGTATTTATCCTGATATTGTTTTAACATAATTCTCATTATTTTTTTGATTTATTAAATATTTTTACATGATATTAACGGCGGGGTGATTTAAATGAGCAGTAAAGAATATAATATAGCTATTGCAGGGGTAACCGGTGCAGTGGGAAGAGTTTTTCTTTCGATCTTAGAGCAAAGAAAATTTCCCGTTAAAAATCTTATACCTCTAGCTTCACACCGTTCAGTCGGAAAGACGATCATTTTTGCAGGCGAAGAGATCGAGGTCAGGGAACTCAACAATGATTCTTTTAAAGGTATTGATATAGCCCTGTTTTCAGCAGGGGCTTCAAGGTCAAAAGAATATGCAAAATATGCAGTTGAAAGCGGAGCAGTAGTAGTTGATAATAGCAGTGCGTTCAGGCTTGATGATGATGTCCCCCTTATTGTACCTGAAGTCAACCGCAAGGACATAGACGGCCATAAGGGCATAATAGCCAATCCTAACTGTACAACCATAATAATGGTTGTTGCTGTTAAGCCCGTGTATGATATTTCTCCTGTGAAAAGGATAGTAGTATCTACTTATCAGTCTGTCTCGGGAGCGGGTGCAAGCGGTATGAGAGAACTTGAGGATCAGCTCAGGGAAATAATATGCAATAAGAATAATAATATCACTCCGGAAACATTTCCTGTGCAGATAGCAAATAATGTTATTCCCCATATAGATGTTTTTTATGATAATGGGTATACAAAAGAAGAGATGAAGATGGTATACGAGACACATAAGATCATGGGTGATGACAGTATTAAAATATCTGCTACCACAGTGAGGGTACCTGTTATGACTTCTCATTCAGAATCAGTTATGATGGAAACTGAGGACAAGCTTTCTGTAGAGCAAATAAGGAAAGCCATAGAGGAAGCTGAAGGTGTGGTACTAAAAGATGATTTTGCAAATGAAGTCTATCCCACAACCCTTGATTCCTCAGGAAATGACGATGTCTATGTAGGAAGGATCAGGAATGACCTATCTGCTGAGAATGGAATAAGTATGTGGGTAGTAGGTGATCAGCTTAGAAAAGGTGCAGCTCTAAATGCTGTCCAGATAGCTGAAGAACTTATAAAGTAAGAAGAGATAGATGCTCTGTCCGGACCTTTTGCCTGGCAGGAAGAAAAAGAGGAAAAATGGTTAAGGGAGATGTCTAATGAGGGATGGCATTTTACCAGGGTAGGCTTAAATTCAATATATATTTACTATTTGTCATTATTTTAACTATTGTGGTAATAATTGCATTATATGCAATAGTCAGGATACTCCTCATTATCAGTACTTTAAAAAAAGAAATAAGGCAGTAATAGAGCATCTATAGGATAAGCTGAAGATTCTTTTCAAGTTTACTAAGTTCTTTTAAGAAATTCGTGTGTGCTATCTCTGACTGTGAACTTAAGCTGCTCAAGAATTCCCGTTTAGATAAATTAGAAAATCCATTATAGAAATCCTTTTCCTTACCTAGATGCTCGCTCTCACACCTGAATACATGTTTAAGAAAGGATGGAGTTTTGAGGTTTGAAAAATCTTTGAAGAAACTATTGTATTTATCTTCCAATAGTACCGCATATTCGATCTTTGTATCGATGCTTGAATTCTCAGCGTCAAACCTAGTGACAAGATCATTTATTTCAGGCATGTGCCTGGTTGTAAGTGTCCTGTAGTCTATTTTAAATTTTTCCAGGGCCTGGACCTTATTTTTATCGCGTCTCTTATCAGTCTTCATAAGTACGAGCACTCCAATGGCAAGCACTACTATGATCGAACTTGTAATACCGTACAATATTGCAATAGTGAACAGTTCAAAATCAAACATATTCTCGCTTTTTAAAAGGAAGATCAAAAGAGTAGTAATTTCCAGAATGAGTGCCACTACGATCATAATGAAATATTTAACTCTTATAACCTTGTAACCAAAGTCACGAAAATAAATATTAAGTCTTTTTTTTAAAGCCATAAACACTTCCTTATATAATACTAATATATTTAATAATAATTAAATTAATATTATTATATATATTAACAGTAATAAATTATTAATACAATAAAATTTAATATTATATATAAATATAAAATATTATATATAATAATATAGACAACTTTTAAATATATAAAATACTTAATAATATAAATAGATAGTGTGTAAGCTATTAAATTGAGTAAATAATAAATATTTAATGCATATA
>CAZKVA010000038.1:0-12845 GCA_964556035.1 uncultured Actinomycetota bacterium | reverse complement strand
CTCATAAAGCTCATCATTTAGGTAGACAAGCACATTGTAGTTTCCTGTGGGGAAGCCCTGGTCCACCTTTATATTAAACCCTATATAGCCTGAACCGGTTTCCTCTGTGGTAAAGTCCGAAGTGTTTATCTCGTCACCGGTCTCAAGGTAATTCCATTCAACAGTAAGCTTGTCTTTCGGGGTCATATTATTTACTTTTACGGAGATATAGATAATCGAGGTACCTGACTTAAATTCTGTTGCCGGATCGACCGGGACAGAGTCCGGACCGATATCCTTACTGAGAATTATTGACTCTATTGATACAGGTTCGGGAGTGCATCCTGTAAAACTGATAGAAATCATTGCTATGATTAAAGCTATTATTAGTAGTGTTTTTGTTCTCATATTTTCTTCCTGCCAGATATTCATTAATAAACATATTAAATCATAAGTAAAAAAGGCTGTATTGTAAATATAAAAAGTATATTTACAATATCTGCTAATGTTCTGCAGGTAAATCCCCTGAGAGTATATAGTTTTGTTCAGCGAAAATGTCACCCCTACTTGATAATAATTCATAATTAATTATTATAGTCGTTAAACTTTGTGCTATTATTTTCATAAACAAATAGATCATATGGAAGATAAAAGAGAAAAACTTAAGAGCTTTTTTTACAAAATAAAAGATTGCCGCCAGTGTGAACTTCATAAAGGCAGGACAAGGTTTGTCTTTGGGGGTGGAAATGCAGCAGCAGAGCTTATGTTTGTGGGAGAAGCTCCCGGTAAAAATGAGGATCTTCAAGGATTACCTTTTGTGGGAAGAGCCGGAAAGATACTCGATGACCTGCTAGAGTCTATCGGTATGAATAGAGAAGAAGTATTTATTGCAAATGTATTAAAATGTAGACCTCCCGGCAATAGGGACCCCAGGATTGATGAGATCAATACTTGTAAAGAATATCTTTTTGAGCAGATAAATATAATAGACCCCAGGATCATATGTACCCTTGGCAAGTATTCGACACAGCTCATACTTAATACAAACCATGGCATCACAGGACTCAGGGGAAAAGTGTTCCACAGAGACGGAAGGACGATTCTTCCCATAAACCACCCTGCTGCCGTACTTTATAATCCTTCCAGGATAGAGATACTGCAAAATGATTTCCTTAAGATTAAGGATTTATTGGATTCAGGGAATAAGGTAGAGCCAGCTCCTACAGATAAAGATAATGATAGTAAAGAAGATAATAAGAATGACGGCAGTCAACAGCTGGGACTATTTTAATATGAATCTGAAAATACTCTCTAAATCATCACAGGCTACAATAGACCTTGGAAAGAAATTTTCAAAAATACTTAGAGGCGGGGATATAATCCTTTTCTCTGG
Source organism: uncultured Actinomycetota bacterium (assembly GCA_964556035.1). Lineage (GTDB taxonomy): Bacteria > Actinomycetota > Humimicrobiia > Humimicrobiales > Humimicrobiaceae > M55B120. Next base: position 11,473 of record CAZKVA010000038.1, on the reverse strand, counting down.
AGAGCTTGGCGGCGGGAAGACTACTTTTATATCCGGCCTCGCAGATGGACTGGGGATAAAGGAAAACCTCTCAAGCCCGAGCTTCACCATTTTAAACCAGTATATGGCAGGAAAGCTAAAGCTTGTACATATTGATTTTTATAGATTAGATGGGGTCGATGAATTTGATAATATCGGTATTGATGACCATATATATGATGGTTCAGCCGTATTGTGCATTGAGTGGGGAGAGAAGATAAGGCAATATATAAAAAAAGACTATTTAAATATAAGTTTTAATTACATTATTGAAGATGAAGAAGGAATGAATAAAAGGATCATCATATTTAATAGTAGCAGCGAGTACTGGGACAAGAAACTTAATATATTAAAAAAGATATTGGCAAGAGGAGATATTCAATACGCATAATGTATGTTTTAAGCATAGACAGTACTACAAAGAAATTGACAGTGAACCTTAGCAGGGATGGAAAGATCATTTCTGGTATCTCCGACAGTAAGTGTTTAAAACATATGGAAAAGATAATGACTCATATTGACCATGTTGTAAGGGGTGGCCATATAAGTCTGGATAGCATTGACGTTCTGGGCATAAATGCGGGACCTGGAGATTTTACAGGAACACGCATAGGTATAAGTATTATAAAGACTCTTTCCTGGGTTCTTAACCGGCCGGCATACGGGATCAATGCACTTGATGTTTTTGCATTGGGTATTGTCCGTTCTAATGCCAGATATATAAATAAAAGTATAAGATCCGGTGTCCCGGTTATAATTGCGCCCTGCCTGGATGTAAGGAAAGAAGAGCTCTACTACTCTTTCTATGAAATTGCGATAGAGAAGGGCACAGCAAGCGATGGATGTGAAAAAAACTACCGTCCTATCTCAGAAATTGAAATCGGGAACTGCGGTTATTCCGTAATAAATATAAGTGGAAACTACCTGGTCCAAAAAGATTTATTTAATGAAAAGATATCAGGTCTTTTCAGTGATGAGTACTTCCGTCTGCCAGATATAGAAGGTATGGTCCATAAGGATGCAAGACTTATCATTGGGGGAAACTGCTTAAATAATTATAAGGAGATGCTGTCTGAACTGGCAGATAGTGAAAGAAGGATAATCCTGGATAGGAAAAATACCGAACCAGCAGGAAGAAATTTAAGTGGATGTATTGACTTTCTGGTAAAGAGAAAAGAAAAATCAGAGAAGATAAATCCTGTATATGTGAGGGAATTTGCGCCTTTTGGGAAGTAATTTTTATTTGAGTATCGATATGAAGGCGTAGAAAAAAAGAAAAATATTTTTAAAATAAATGGATATGAATAAACAGTTAAGAACACAAAAAAAAGATAATATATATGTACTGGGAATAGAGACCTCCTGTGATGACACATGTGCATCTATTGTCCGTAATGGTTCAGAGATACTCTCCAATGTGGTATCTTCACAGAATGAGATCCACAGAAAATATGGTGGTGTTGTACCAGAGGTAGCGTCCCGCAGGCATATTGAGATGATAGATATTGTAATAAGGGAAGCTCTTGAAAAAGCAGGTAAGAGCCTTGAAGAAATCGACGTAATAAGTGTCACTAACCGTCCCGGACTTATAGGTTCTCTTCTGGTCGGTGTGGGTGCAGCAAAGGCTATAAGCTATGCAAAAGGTATACCTCTTATAGCAGTAAATCATCTTGAGGCGCATCTATACTCAAATCTTTTAGAAAATCCCGGTATAAAAGGAGATTTCCTGGGGCTTATAGTATCGGGGGGACATTCAAGCTTATATCTTGTTGATGGCGGATGGAATATAAGTGAGATCGGCCATACGGTAGATGATGCAGCAGGCGAGGCATTTGATAAGATCGCACGGTATCTTGGTCTTGGTTATCCCGGAGGTCCGGTAATCGACAAACTTTCAAAAGAAGGAAACGGGCAGGCAGTAGATCTTCCGCGTCCCATGATCGACAGCGGGGATTTTAACTTCAGTTTTAGCGGGCTAAAGACGGCACTGATCTACAGGACAAAGAAAAACAGTGAACTTCTTAAGGAATCTAACACAAATGATCTTGTCGCCAGCTTTCAGGAGGCAATAGTGGATGTACTTGTCAGGAAGACTATTTCAGCGGCAAAGGAAGCAGGAGTAGGCAGGGTCCTTGTAAGCGGGGGAGTAGCAGCGAACAGCAGGCTAAGGGAAGAACTGGTAAAAAAGGGTGAGGAAAATAATATCAGGATGTATATTCCCTCCCTTTATTTGTGTATGGACAATGCAGCCATGGTGGGATGCCTGGGGTATTTTAAATATCTAAGAGGCTTGGTAGATGACCTGGAGGTGGATGTTTCTTCGAGAAGTGATTTTTAAACCGGAGAAATATCTTTTAAAGAAATGGTCAGGCAGAGTGAAAGCGGCTACTATTATTAAGTTTCACTTAAAGTGAAAAATTATTCTACTTTATAGTATAAATTTTTTTTTATAAATCCCTTGATTTTTCCTATATAATATAATAAAATTCTTAAATGTTAGCAGTCGTATGGTAAGAGTGCTAATAAAAAATAGCGTATATATGTAAATGAGTATCTTAAGGAGGTAAAAATGGGATACAGACCACTTGGTGACAGATTACTAGTTATGCCAAAACCTAGTGAAGAAACCACAAAATCAGGAATCGTACTTCCGGATTCCGCGCAGGAAAAACCCCAGGAAGGATCAGTTATTTCAACTGGACCAGGGGGAAAAGACGATAGCGGTAAAACTATCGCAATGGAAGTCAAAAAGGGAGATGTTGTTCTTTACTCCAAGTATTCAGGTACTGAAGTAAAGATCGATGGCAAAGAACATCTGATTATCAAAGAGAGCGATGTATTGGCAATCGTTGAATAACTAAAACTTAAAGGAGGTTTAAAGTTATGGCAAAAGAGCTTAAATATGACGAGGTTGCCAGAAGGGCTTTAGAGCGTGGCGTTAATATAATCGCTGATGCTGTAAAAGTTACCCTGGGGCCAAAAGGTAGAAATGTAGTTCTAGAGAAAAAGTATGGTTCTCCTACCATTACTAATGATGGGGTTACCATAGCTAGAGAGATCGAAGTAGAAGATGCGTTTGAAAATGCAGGCGTACAGCTTCTAAAAGAAGTTGCTACAAAGACAAATGATGTAGCTGGTGACGGAACCACTACTGCAACTATCCTTGCGCAGGCAATGGTAAAAGAAGGACTCCGTAATGTTGCCGCAGGTGCAAGCCCGCTGCAATTAAAGAAAGGTATCGAGAATGCAGTAGAATCAATCGTAGAAGAACTCGGTAAGTTAAGTGAAGATATTTCAACTGATAAGAAAAAAATAGCAGAAGTAGCTGCTATATCTTCCGCAGATGAGAAGATCGGGCAGACTATAGCTGACGCTATGGACAAAGTCGGAAAAGACGGCGTTATAACTGTTGAGGAATCCAATAAATTTGGAATCGAGATAGAGCTTGTTGAAGGTCTTCAGTTTGATAAAGGTTATCTTTCTCCTTATATGGTAACTGATGCTGAAAGAATGGAAGCAGTCTTAAATGACCCTTACATCCTTCTAGCAAACCAGAAGATATCTGCAGTCGGAGACCTGGTTCCGGTACTTGAAAAAATACAGCAATCAGGCAAGCCACTGCTGATAATCGCCGAAGATGTTGAAGGCGAAGCACTTGCTACTATAGTAGTAAATAAGTTGAGAGGCACACTGAATACTGTTGCAGTTAAAGCACCCGGGTTTGGTGACAGGAGAAAATCAATGCTTGAGGATATTGCTATCGTTACTGATGGTAAGGTCATATCCGAAGAGATAGGTATTAAATTTGAAAACGTCACTCTGGATATGCTTGGTTCAGCACGACAGGTAAAGGTTGACAAAGAGAATACTACCGTAGTTGAAGGTAAGGGTTCTGTAGATTCTATCAAGGGTAGGATAAAGCAGATCAGGAATGAGATCGAGCAGAGTGATTCTGACTTTGATAAGGAAAAACTACAGGAAAGACTTGCAAAACTTTCCGGCGGTGTAGCCGTGATAAGAGTAGGCGCCGCAACTGAAGTAGAATTAAAAGAGAAAAAGCACCGTATAGAAGATGCTCTTTCTGCTACTAAGGCTGCTGTTGAAGAGGGGATAGTCCCCGGCGGCGGAGTAGTTCTTGTAAATGCTATCAAAAAGATCAAGCTTGATAATCTTGAAGGCGATGTCAAGACAGGTGCTGCGATCGTAGCCAAGGCTCTTGAAGAACCTCTACGACAAATAGCTGAAAATGCTGGTCTTGAAGGTTCAGTAGTTGTAGAAAAAGTCAAATCCCTTAAGAAGGGTGAAGGTCTTGATGCTTACAGCGGAGAATATGTAAATATGATCGAAGCTGGGATCATTGATCCTGCAAAGGTTACAAGAAGTGCGCTTCAGAACGCATCTTCTATAGCCGCACTGCTTCTTACTACAGAAGTAGTAATTGCTGATAAGCCTGAAAAGGATAAGGGAATGCCCGCTATGCCTCCAGGAGGCGGAGGAATGGGCGGAATGGGCGGAATGCCAGGCATGGGTATGTAAATAAAATGCTCAGGTAACCGTTCTGTCATAGTTTAGAATATAAAATAAAGCCGGCTCTATCGGGTCGGCTTTATTTGTTCCCATAGAAATACCGGATGTCTGGATAAAGTATTTCTATTTAAATCATAATAATTGCATCAAAAAGACAATATTTACCCCCATAAAAATTGAATAAATCCATAACTTATAGTAATATTTTTTTTACTATATTATTAGATTGAAGTAAAAGCTTATAAGCTGTATAATCAGCAACTATTATTCCTGTTCTTTAAGGTTTATAATCCGCACAGGCTCAGGATATTGAATGAGCCTTAACTAGTACTTTTTTTACCGGAAAAACATTTATGGCTATGACTATACTAATTAAAATTTTAATCACAATAATCGTCTATCTATTTGGTTCCATACCGACTGCCTATATACTCTTCAAGATCAAAAAAGGTGACGATATCAGGAAATACGGAAGTGGAAATGTCGGTGGAACCAATGTAATCAGGACGCTTGGGACAGGATGGGGCCTGTTTATTATAATCGTAGACATGCTCAAGGGCTTCCTGCCAATACTTGCAGTATACTTTATATACCCCGATGATTTTATACTGCTTGCTGCAGTTTCGACTGTTGCAATACTCGGACATGTTTTTCCTGTATATATAAAGTTTAGGGGAGGTAAAGCTATTTCCACTACATATGGAGTTGTGGTAGGTATTTCTGCCCTACCTTTTATTTCGGAACCTGTATGGTTTCGCATAATGCCTCTCTTTGTGACCATAGGGATATGGGCTATTGTGTTTATTATTACAAGGATCGTTTCTTTAGGTTCGCTTATAGCAGCGGTTTCTACACCTGTTATTTTATACTTTTTTAAGTATCCATTGGCTATGGTCATTGCTGCTTTTTTTTGGGCATTAATTATTTTTATAACACACCGGGTGAATATAAAAAGACTCATCAGAGGTGAAGAAAAAAGAATCAAGGGGGAAGGGGTATAAATGGAAATTGAGATAGGACAGGGAAAATCCGGAAGAAGGGCATATGGTTTTGATGAGATAGGCATAGTACCTTCAAGAAGGACAAGGGATCCTGAAGATATAGACATATCAGCCATGATCGATAAGTTTAAACTTGAGCTGCCTGTTCTTGCTGCTGCTATGGATGGAGTAGTAGATGTAGGCCTTGCGACAAAGATGAGGAAGCTTGGCGGACTTGCTGTCCTTAACCTCGAGGGTATCCAGACAAGATATGATGATGCAGACAAGCTGCTGGAAGAAATTGCAGGCTTTGAACCACATGAAGCTACCGCAAAGATGCAGAAAATATATATGGAACCTGTAAAAGAAAAACTTGTAGTAAAAAGGATATCTGAATTAAAAGAAAAAAATAATATTGTATGTGCATCCCTTACTCCACAAAAAGTTGAAAAGTATTACAGGTCCGCTATTGACGCGGGTCTTGATATTTTAGTCATACAGGGAACGGTAGTGAGTGCTGAACATGTGAGCAAAACAAGGAAGCCACTTGACCTTAAAAGATTCATACCGCAGAGTCCTATTCCGGTAATAGTCGGTGGATGTTCATCTTATTCTTCAGCTCTCCATTTGATGAGGACAGGTGCAAAAGGCGTACTTGTAGGTGTGGGACCAGGAGCAGCATGTACCACCAGGCAGGTCCTGGGTATTGGTGTTCCCCAGGCTACAGCAATTGCTGATGCGGCCGCCGCCCGGATGAGAAACCTTGAAGAGACTGGTAATTACTCACTGGTAATCGCTGATGGAGGCATGAGGACCGGCGGAGACATAGCCAAAGCCATAGCCTGTGGTGCGGACCTTGTCATGATAGGTTCACCGCTCTCCAGATCAAAAGAAGCTCCTGGAAGAGGATATCATTGGGGAATGGCAACTTTCCACCCGGATCTTCCCAGGGGGACAAGGATAAAAACAGATGTAGTGGCAAGCCTCAAGGAAGTACTTGTTGGACCTGCATTTGAAAATGATGGCACGCTGAATCTATGCGGAGCACTCAGGACCTCGATGGCCACCTGTGGTTATGAGAATATAAAAGATTTCCAGAGAGCAGAAGTCATGATCGCACCTTCAATAAAAACTGAGGGGAAAATGCAGCAGCAGCAGCAGAAAGTCGGAATGGGATCTTAATATGAACAGTGTATTAGTAATAGATTTTGGAGGGCAGTACAGCCAATTAATAGCCAGGCGGGTCAGGGAACTCCGGGTCTTTTCAGAACTAATACCCTATGATACTGACATAGAGACCATAAAAGCCAAAAAACCTAAGGGCCTTATATTTTCCGGGTCACCCTATAGCATTAATTCAAAGAAAAATAAAGTTCCTTCAGTTGATAAAAAGTTCTTTTCCCTTGGTATACCAATACTGGGAATATGCTATGGTATGCAGCTCATGGCAAAACTTACAGGCGGTGAAGTAGGCGGAAGCGGAAGTAATGAGTATGGAAAGACCAGTGTAAAACTTGATCTTGATTCCCCGCTTTTTGAGGACTTAAAACCAGCTGAGACTTGCTGGATGAGCCATAAGGATTGTGTTGAAAAGATTCCTTCTGGATTCAAAGTGATAGCTTCCACCCCGAATCTTCCTATTGCAGGAATAGAAGAACCTAATAAAAAGTTTTTTGGTATCCAGTTTCATCCCGAGGTGGTCCATACACCTGCAGGAACGGATATTCTCCGTAATTTTCTTTTTGATATTTGTGGATGCGCTCCGGTATGGACCATGGTCTCAATAATAGAAAGTGAGACTAAAAAGACCAAAGAAACAGTAGGGAAAGGCAGGGTCATATGTGGGCTGAGCGGAGGAGTGGACTCTTCGGTTGCGGCACTTTTGGTCCACCGTGCAGTAGGCGATAGGCTTACCTGTATCTTTGTCGATCACGGTCTTCTTAGAAAAGATGAAGCCAAACAGGTAGTCGATACTTTCCAGGAGAACTTTAGGATAAACCTTATACATATTAGTGCAGCAGACAGGTTCTTCAAAAGACTTGAGGGTATTGAAGATCCAGAGAGAAAGAGAAAGATTATCGGGGAAGAATTTATAAGGATCTTTGAGGAAGAAGCGCAGAAGATAGAAAATGTAGACTATCTTGTGCAGGGCACGCTCTATTCTGATGTTATAGAGAGCGGGACCAGAGACGCTGCAAAGATCAAGTCTCATCATAATGTAGGCGGTCTTCCGGAGGATATGAAGCTGAAACTCATTGAACCTTTAAGGTTGCTGTTTAAGGATGAGATAAGAAAGCTTGGGATAGAGCTCGGACTTTCTGATGAAATAGTCTGGAGGCAGCCATTTCCCGGGCCCGGACTGGCGATAAGGATAATAGGCGAGGTTACCAGGGAAAAAATAAAAATACTTCAGAATGCGGATGAAATAGTTTTAGAAGAAATAAAAAGAGCCGGACTTTACCGGAAGATATGGCAGTCCTTTGCAATACTGCCTTCAATAAAAAGTGTGGGGGTAATGGGGGATGAAAGGACTTATGCATACCCCATAGCCATAAGGGCAGTCTCAAGCCTGGATGCGATGACTGCAGATTGGGTAAGATTACCTTATGAGGTCCTGGAGAGGATGTCCAGCCGTATAATAAATGAAGTAGACGGTGTTAACCGCGTAGTATATGATATTAGTTCAAAACCGCCGAGCACCATTGAGTGGGAATAAACAGGGTGCGGCATTAAGTCTTATAGACAAAGGAGTTAAGATGGAAAGTGATTGGAAGAAAAAACTTGGAGAATATAGGGATCAGATAAATGAAATAGATAAGAAACTGGTTGATCTTTTAAATGATAGGGCTGTAGTCGTCATGAAAGTTAAGAAGCTCAAACAAAAAGAAAATCTGCCTCTCTATGATGCGAGGAGAGAGGAAGAGCTTGTTGAAAGTATAGTGAAATACAATAAAGGTCCGCTTTACAGGGATAATATTATACAGATTTTTGAGAGTATATTAAGAAATGTCCAAATACTTGAAAAGGATGAAAATCTATAAATCTTAAGGAAATATTTATGAATGATGATAAAAAAAATAATAAAGATACTGGCAATGGTCCGGGCCTGATACAGAAAGATCATATTACGATCATTGCAGGACCATGTGCAATAGAAAGCCACCAGCAACTGGAAAAAACTGCAAAAATTGTAAGTGATCTGGGTCTTTCATATTTGAGGGGCGGCGCCTATAAACCCAGGACATCTCCGTACAGTTTTCAGGGCTTAGAAGAAAAGGGTTTGCAATTCCTTAAGGAAATAGGTCAAAAGTATAGCCTTAAGACAGTTACTGAGGTAACTGATACTGTAAATGCAAGTATTGTTGCTGAAAATGCGGATGTTATCCAGATAGGAACAAGGAATATGTCAAATTTTGCCCTACTAAAAAAAGTTGGCGAGATAGCCTTTAAGAAAAAAAAGGCAGTAATACTTAAAAGGGGATGGGCATCGACCATTAAGGAATGGCTCCTGGCTTCAGAATATCTTTTAATAAACGGGGAAGTAGAGGTCATCTTGTGCGAAAGGGGCATCAGGACATTTGATACTAATACAAGATTTACGCTGGATATTTCAGCTGTTCCTGTCATCAGGAAATTAAGCAAACTTCCGATCATTATAGATCCATCTCATGCGATGGGACAAAGCGATCTCGTTACTCCGATGAGCAGGGCAGCTATAGCTGCAGGTGCAGACGGATTAATAGTAGAAACACATTATGACCCCACAAGCGCTTTATGTGATGGACAGCAATCCCTTGACCCAAAGGAGATGGCTGAGCTTCTAAAGCAGATAAAAAAAATTGCCTCCGCAATAGGAAAAAAAGTCAGGTAGAATATATAGTTTTGGAAATTGAAAAGTACCTAAATCCTCAACAGGTCAAAGCTGTAAAAAACATAGATGGTCCGCTGCTTGTGATCGCCGGTGCAGGAAGCGGCAAGACCAGGGTCTTGACCTACAGAATAGCATATCTCGTAAACCAAAAAAATGTGGATCCTTTCAGCATACTTGCCATAACATTTACCAATAAAGCTGCCAGGGAAATGAAAAAAAGAGTGGTCGAGCTGGTCGGCAGGGTCGGTGAACATATGTGGGTCTCCACATTTCACTCATTTTGTGCCCGTTTTTTACGGTCTGAGATACATAATCTCGGGATGTCACGCAATTATGTTATCTATGATGGGGATGATTCGGTAAAGCTAATAAGCAGGATAGCAAAGGAGATGGACATTGATATAAAAAAGATTACTCCCAGAGCCATTAAATCTGTTATTAGCGATGCAAAAAACCATCTTATAGATTTTGAGACATATGATAGGAAAGCTTCTGATTATTTTGAGAAGATCGCAGCTAAAGTCTATAGTACTTACCAGGAAAGACTGCTTAAGGCCAATGCCCTGGATTTTGATGACCTCCTTGTTTTTACGGTAGACATATTGAATCTTTTTCCCGAGGTCAGAAAAAGATATCAGGATAAATTTAAATACCTACTGGTTGATGAGTTTCAGGATACCAATATGGCACAAAATGAGATAGTGATGCTTATTGGGGGAGGACATAAAAGGATATGTGTTGTCGGGGATGATGACCAGAGTATCTATAGCTGGAGAGGTGCAAAGATATCCAATATTACTGAATTCGACAGGCAGTTTAAAAATGTTTCTGTGATAAAACTGGAACAGAATTACCGGTCAACAAAGAATATCCTTGATGCTGCAAATGCGGTAATAAAGAATAATGAGAACCGCCGGCCCAAGAAACTATGGACAGAGAATTCAAAAGGGGAACGTGTTTCCAAATATATTGCTTCAGACGAAAAAGTCGAAGTGAGCTTTGTGGTAAATATTATCAAGGAATATATAAAGAAGAAAAATAGAAAATACAGGGATTTTGCTATATTCTACAGGACAAATGCCCAGTCAAGGACAGTCGAAGAACAGCTTGTCAGACAGAATATTCCCTATAAGATATTCGGGGGCTTGAGATTCTATGACCGGATGGAGATCAAGGATATGCTTGCCTATATGAAAGTTATATCGAATCCAAAAGATGTAGTGAGCCTGATAAGGATAGTTAATGTGCCAAGGCGTAAAATTGGAAAGACCACCATAAGTACAATAGAAAGATATGCCCAGAGAAACAATATGACTTTTTGTGAAGCATTTTACCAGATAGATGAAATACCCCCTCTCTCGAATTCAGTTAAGGTAAGGATAAATGGTTTTATATCTTTGATGGCAGAACTCAGAAGTCATGCTGCAGATAACCCTGTTGATGAAGTGCTTGAGGAGATCTGGGAAAGAACAGGATATATGAAGGGGCTTGAACAGGAAGAGACCATAGAATCAATGAATAGGATCGAGAACTTAAAGGAGCTTCATACGGTAACGGAGGAGTTTGATGAGAAGGCTTCACTTATTGAATCGGCCAGGGCCGAAGGATTTATCCTGGAGGGCAATATGGGAGCCAGTGAAAGATCAGCTGAAAGTCCGGGAACCGGGCAAGTAGATACGGAGCAGGCCTCAAATTTTTCCAGGCTGGATGATTTTCTGGAAGAAGTATCACTTCTTACCGATCTTGATAATTATGACGGGGACGCAGATAGCCTGGTACTGATGACGCTTCATAATGCGAAGGGACTGGAGTTTCCCATAGTCTTTATCATAGGTATGGAAGAGGGGATCTTTCCCCATTCACGGAGCATGGGTGATCTTGAGGAGATAGAGGAGGAAAGAAGACTCTGTTATGTAGGGATAACCCGGGCGATGGAAAAGGTATTTTTAACTTCTGCCCAGACCCACAGGATCTATGGAGATGTCAGCTATATGAAAGCATCCAGGTTTCTTTCCGAGATCCCGTCAGGTCTTGTTTCAGATGAAAATAAGGGTAGCATGATCAGTGCTTCCGGTTT
>CAZKVA010000037.1:0-13052 GCA_964556035.1 uncultured Actinomycetota bacterium | reverse complement strand
CTATTACTTATAAATACATATCTTTATTATTTACTATGCAGATAGTCCTTTATCCTGGCGCTCTCATCCCGGATTTGAAAACCTAAGGATTCCCGCTTTAGTTCCTAAAAAAGTAAATAAGAATAAAAATTTAAAACATCCTTGTCTATTGATACTGTCGGACTTTACTGTCCCATTACTTTAATTTTAATCTCCTCAACCTTAGTGAATTGCTAATTACAGAAATACTGCTAAGAGCCATAGCCGCTGCAGCGAACATTGGACTAATAAGTATTCCGATGATGGGATAAAGTACTCCTGCTGCTATGGGGATCAAAATGGAGTTATAAAAAAATGAAAAGAATAAATTTTGTTTTATAACCTTTATAGTATTTTTAGAAAGCATTATCGCTTTTAACACTCCCTCTAAATTTCCTTTAATCAAAGTTATGGAACTTGATTCCATTGCTATATCAGTACCAGTACCAATGGCTATGCCTACATCTGCCTGAACCAGAGCTGGAGCGTCATTTATTCCATCCCCTACCATTGCTACAATTTTACCTTCCTCTTGAAGCTTTTTAACTTCATCGGTTTTATTTTCAGGTAATACTTCAGATAATACTTTTTCTATCCCTGCTCTTTTTGCAATAGCATTAGCAGTATTTTTATTGTCACCAGTCAGCATTACGACTTCTAAACCTAATCTGTGCAATCTTTCAACAACCTCCCTGGCATTATCTTTGAGAGTATCGGCAACTGCAATTATCCCTATAGCCCTTTCATCTATGGAAATAAAAATTGGAGTCTTGCCATCATCTGCAAGATCCAGAGCGGTTTTTTCTAAATTACTAAGAGTAATATTATTTTCCTTCATTAAGACCAGATTTCCTTTTAAAATTTTCTTACCGCCTACTTCTGCATATATGCCTTTCCCTGTAATGGATCTAAAATTTTTAGGTTCGTCCAACTTAATGTTTAATTCATCTGCCTTTTTTATAATAGCTTTTCCTAAAGGATGCTCGGATTGCAATTCAGAACTGGCAGAAATCCTGAGGAGTTCTTCCGAAGAATAAGAAGAATCTTTTTCTTTTAGAATAATATCAGTCACAACTGGCTCACCTTTAGTTAAAGTGCCAGTTTTATCCATCACTATTGTGTTTAGTTTATGGGCCAGTTCCAGGCTAGTCGCATCCTTTATAAGTATTCCATTTTCAGCCCCTTTCCCAGTTCCAACCATAATTGCCGTAGGAGTAGCAAGTCCAAGGGCACAGGGGCAAGCAATGATAAGAACTGCCACAAAACTAACCAGGGCAAAAGTTATAGATGGGGAGGGTCCCCATATGATCCAGGCTATAAAAGTCACAATAGCTATCCCTATTACAATAGGCACAAAAAAGCTTGCTACAGTGTCTGCAAGCCTCTGGATCGGAGCCTTGGAGCCCTGGGCTTCTTCTACAAGTTTGATGATCTGGCTTAAAACAGTATCTTTACCTACTTTGGTAGCTTTAAATTTAAAAGCTCCGGAAGTATTTAATGTGGCACCTATTACTTCATCATCTTTGTCTTTCTCAACGGGTATTGATTCTCCTGTAACCATAGATTCGTCTATGGCAGAGCCTCCATCAATTATAATCCCGTCAACCGGTATCTTCTCTCCAGGTTTTACTAATATTATGTCATCTACTTTTACTTCATTTATGTCAATTTCTTTTTCTTTATCATTTACGATCACCCTGGCAGTCTTGGCTTCAAGCTGCATGAGTTTTTTAATGGCAGAAGACGCCCTACCTTTGGCCCTGGCTTCTAAAAATCTACCTAATAGTATTAAAGTTATAATAATAGCTGCAGTTTCAAAATATACATGAAGCTCTATGCCTGCCCGGATAAATAGTTTTGGAAAGAATGTAACTATTGTACTGTAAATAAAAGCAGACAGGGTACCAATAGCTATAAGAGTATTCATATCGGCTGTCCTGTATTTGAAGACTACTACCAGACCCTTATAGAACTGTGATCCCACCCATACCTGGACAGGAAGGGCTAAGATAAATAAGATAATAAATCTGATCTGGTCTGAAATTGCGTTTATTCCCGGAATTATATTTAAGGAAATAAAAAATATTATTATAGATAGTATGACTCCTACTAAAAGCTTCTGAATAAGTTTTTTTCGTTTTTTCTTTTCTATAAGTTCTTTTTTTTGCTCCAGGGTCAAAGCTCTTGCAATGGTCATACTGGTCCTTTCCTGACCATATAAATTTCTTGTGTAGACTATAAACTACTATGTGATCAGTTCATAACCCATGGATTTCACAGTATTAGCCAGTTTATCCATATTTATTATTTCATCATCATATTCTATGGTTACTTTTTCTGATGCAAAGTTAACACTTGCATCTATTACTCCTTCAGTTTTATTAAGCACTGTCTCTACCTTTTTAACGCAGGATGCACAACTCATCCCTATAACTGGATAGGTCTCTTTAATTAAAGCCATTTCATACCTCCCATGAATTTATATAAATCCTATTTAATTTAAGGTTCATATAATAAATAATCTCTTAAATACATTTTATCCTAAGTTTGCAAAATAGAAATGCAGTTATAATTATTCTTCTACTATTATCGGAAAGCCTTCTTCCTGCCAGTCAAGAATTCCCCCCATATCATAAACCTCGCTAAATCCATTTTCAATTAGGATATTTGCCGCTCTATTGCTTCTTGCACCGCTCCGACAATAGACGATTATTGGATTGTTTTTATCCAATTCATCTATTCTTCCCTCTAATTCATCAACCGGGATAAGCAGTGCTTTATCAAGATGTCCCTCATTATATTCATCCTGGGTCCTTACATCTAAAATAACGTAATCTTCATTATCAGTAATGATCTCATAAACTTTTGCAGGTGTGATTGAGATGATTCCAGAAATTTCTTCTTCAGTATCAAATGTTTCTTCATTAACTTCTGTTTCCTGATCTTTTTCTGATTTTTCTGTAGATAATATTTCTTCTTTATCTATTATCTCCGCAACCTTGCAGCCAGTTACTGAAAAAACGCTTAGAAAGATTATCAAGATCATTAGAGAAAATATTATTGGCAATATTTTTCTTTTCATCGAGTGCTTCCATATATTTATATTATATAAACTACGAATCCTATTATATTAATATTGTATAATAATTTCAAAAAATTCTAAGCCTATAATGTAAAATCACAGAAATAAAAAATTCCTTCTAAAGACCGATTTTTTTCAGATATCTAAAACTGTCTATCGTACACTCTGTATGGAAGACTATATAGTCCTCCAGGAGTTTATAGATCTTCCTTAAATCCCGCGGCCTTATCTCAATATCACGGAAATCTTCCACTTTGAGTCGCATAAGGTCTGCTAGCAGCCTAAAACTTGAAGGATTTAGTATGACTCTGGACCCGGTGATCTCCGAGCACTTACTGCAAAGCACTCCTCCATGTCTTATTGAAAAAGATATATTCCTTTTTCCAAGTTGATAAAGATCGTCCAACTCCACATTACACCTGCTGCACTGGTCCAACATGGGTGAAAAACCTATTATCTGCAAAAACCTTGTACTAAAAAAACACATTATCTTTTTCAATGCAATATCATCTTCTTCTAATGTCTTGTCTATTTCATTCAGGCAAACATACAATAGTTTAAAAAGCAGAGGTGTGTCATCTCCGGACGCTTGTGTCCTGAGGATAATATTTGAGATTATTTCAGCAAAAACAAATTTATTGAAATCGAGGGGTATTTTTAAGAAACTGTGATTTATTTCAACCTGGTTTATATTATCAAGATTCCTGCCTCTTGAAAGCTCAAGGTCGACTACATTAAAAAGCTCAAGCCTTCCCCTGAACCTGGATCTTATTTTCCTCGAACTTTTTGCCACTGCAGATATTAGAAAACCATCCCGGGAATACATCTTTATTATCTTATCTGCTTCCCCGAGCTTATAGGTCTTTATTATGATAGCTTTGGCTTTATAAGTAGACATGGAATAAATATATAAAAATTGTTTGTGAATAACTTATGATCCAAAATAAGGCTGGCCAGAAGTCTGTCCGAAAATTGGATCTTGGTATCTATTTATCAAACAAGACACTGTATTCCTTGATGATATTTATGCCGCTACTGGTACCGAGTCTTGTAGCGCCTGCATCTATTAAGGCCTGCGCATCTTCGAATGTTCTCACGCCACCTGAGGCCTTGACCCCAATATTACGGGTAACTACTTCCCTTATGAGCCTTACATCATCAAGCTCCACTCCTTTGACACCAAAACCGGTAGAAGTCTTTATGAAATCTGATCCGGATTTCTCTATTATTACGCTGACTCTTTTCGTCTCATCTTTGGAAAGTATACCTGTCTCGATGATTATTTTTATATTGATATGCCGGTTGTACTCAGCGATCTGTTCTCTCCTGATAATACTGACCAGGACACCTAATTCCCTTTCAATATATTCATAGTTTCCACTCTTTACTGCACTCAGGTTCAATACTACATCAAGCTCGCCGGCCCCTTTCCTGATACAATCCCTGGCCTCAAATATCTTGGTCTCAATAGTATTTGCTCCCAGCGGATATCCTACAACCGAACATACTTTTACATCTGTATCTCCCAGTATACGGTGTGTCTGTACTACATTTGCAGGATTGACTACCACTGCGGCAAAATGTTCCTTTTTGGCATTAATACACAGGTTTTCAATATCTTTCGGAGTAGCCACTGGATTAAGAAGTGTCTGATCTATCGTTTTTGCAAGTTGCTCTTTGGTTAACGTTTTTACCACCCTATCTTTTATCTAAAACTAATAATATAAACTATCTTTAATAACCGAAACGGTCCAGAAATAATTCATTTTTCGTCCAGTTTTGTCTTACCTTTACCCATAATTCAAGAAAGACTTTATTACCAAATAATTCTTCGAGTTCGAGCCTGGATTTCTCACCGACTCCTTTAAGCACCTTTCCTGATTTTCCTATGATGATCCCTTTCTGCGAAGACCTCTCTGCAAATATGGAACATCCTATAGAAATAAGCTTATCCCCTGCCCTGGTCTTTTTTTCTTCAAACCTTTCAACATCAACTGTGATGCTGTGGGGGATCTCCTCTGAAAGAACCTCGAATAATTTTTCCCTGACTATTTCAGATACTATTTTTTCGGTAGGCTGATCAGAGATCATGTCCTCACTATAATACCTTGGACCATATGGAAGAAGGTCTGTGAGTATCTCAATGAACTTATCCAGGTTTTTTCCGGTCTTTGCTGATACTTCTATTATTGCATCAAAATAGTCAAGACCCTCTACTATTTTTCTTTGTTCCGCTGACCTTTTTGTTCCTACAATATCGACTTTGTTCATTAAGAGGATCTTTGGCTGGGATCTGTCTTTTATCTGTTCGAATACAAAACTATCCCCTCTGCCTATCCCTCCTTCGATATCGACCATTGCAACTATCACATCGACATCCTTGATGACGCCTTCAGCAGCATTCTTCAAACGCTCCTGCAATAGATTTCGTGGTTTAAAAAAGCCGGGACTGTCTACAAATACTATCTGGCTTTTTTCATTATTCAAGATACAGTGAATACGGTACCTGGTAGTCTGGACCTTATTCGATGTAATAAGGACCTTTTTCTTTAATATCTTATTGATCAGTGTAGATTTCCCAACATTTGTCCTGCCTACCAAACCCACAAATCCTGATCTTATTTTATTTTCTTCACTCATAATTTAAGACTGAATAGATCCCTTTTTATTCCCCTTCCGTATTCATCCCTTCTTGTACCTTTATTTTTAAAACCAAAAGACCGGTAAAGCCGGGATGCTGCTTTATTGTCCGGATCGACTGTAAGCTGTACTTCCTTAAATGAATCGCTTTTTAATTCACCAAGGACTTCTCCAAGAAGTATCTTACCTATCCCCATGTCCCTGAACTTACCGTCGATATAAAAGGAATGAATAAAGGCGGTAGATGGAATCATGTAGCTTCTTATTATTTCACATACTCCTATTAAGCTGTCTTTATCATTAACTGCAATAAATAATTTGCCATACCTGATGATCACTGGAAGTACCCACTGATTTATGGCAGCTTCCTTTCCCAGGTTTTCTACTTCCATCCTGCACAGTACTTCGACCAGCCCAGGATCAACATCTTTGACATGCTTTACAAAAATACCTTCCATTTACAGATTTAAGTTTTTTGGTAAAAAAAATACACCTATTATAGATTTTACAATATATGTCAATAGGGGTTCCAGTAATTTGGTTGCTGTAAGTCCTGACACCCTTAAGTGCCAGGACTGCAAGCCTGAGCCCAGTTCTCGGACAGGCTCCTGGGGCTTACAGTCCGAAATTATTTCTAATATCAACAATAATGCATTCCTGTAGATTTTCCATTTCTATCCTGTCAACCTCTTCTTCATGGTCATAATCATAAATATGAAGTATTCCATGTATGACAAGAAGGATCATTTCGAGATCAAGACTCCAATCCTGATCCTGATTTTTTGCATTTTCCTTTGCTACCTCAGGACAAATATATATTTCACCTATAGTAAAAAGTGGATCTTTGCCACACAGTGATCCCCTATCCGATAGATAAGAAAATGAAAGTACATCTGTCGTCCTGGAGATGTTCCTATATGCTTCATTAAGCTTTCTTATTTCTGAGCTATCAGACAATATGATATTTATGACATTATCGGGACTTAAGTCAAATTTGTTTGAGACATAGGTGGATACCTTTTCTATAAGTCCCAGGTCAAGACCGACTTTATCCTGATTATTTATAAGTTCTATTTTCATATTTTTAGTCTGAAGCCTGTCCATGAATTGGATCTGTCCCAGTTCCCGGATAGGCTCTTAATAATAATCGCTGCTTGCAATAGTAGTCAAGTCACTGGTATCAGGCGTTTTTCCATTATCTGAATAAGTGATCCTTGAATGATAAATAGATATCAATCCATCTATCAGCGAGTTTTTGACTTGCTCTATCTCTCTTAGAGTGATCTCAGCCTGCGAAAGTTGTCCATCCTTTATGCGGTCTTCTACAATATCATTTACCATCTGCTCTATCTTTTTAGGAGTTATCTTCTCAATGGACCTGACTGCAGCTTCAGTAGAGTCTGCGAGCATAAGTATCGCCGCTTCTTTGCTCTGAGGTTTTTTAGCTGGATACCTGAAATGACCTTTGAGTCCGTCTGCACTACCATTTTCTTTAGAAGCCTTCCCTTTTTGCTTCTCATAAAAATAAGTAATGAGAGAGTTGCCATGATGCTGTGATATTATATTTAAAACCCTCCTCGGGATCTTATTCTGCCTTGCTATTTCCATGCCGTCTTTTATATGGTTTGCAATAATATTTCTGCTCATCGATGGATTCAATTTATCGTGTACATTCTCTATATCACCCTGGTTTTCATAGAAATATTCCGGTCTTTTAAGTTTACCCAGATCATGATAGAGGGCTGCGACCTTTACAAGCAATGAATCAGCATTTATAGCTTTTGCTGCATTCTCAGAGAGATGTCCTACCAGGAGACTATGATTATATGTCCCGGGAGCAGCTATCAGGAGTCTTTTGAGAAGGGGCTGATCCGTATGCGAGAGTTCAAGCAGACCCATAGCTGTAACGACATTGAAAGCGGACTCTATAAATGGAAGCAGACCTATTGCCAGGATCGCTGAAATAATACCATTGAGTACTCCCATTATTGTATAAAGTGCAATTGTCTTGAACTCGCCTCCAATAAGATTGACCGTAAGGAAAAGAAAAGCCAGTACAAGCGAACTGATAAAGCCTGCCCGCATGACTTCTGATCTCTGTGAGACTTTTGATACCATATAGGTGGACAAGATTCCGCCAAGTATATAAGCTATGGTAATTGAAAAATCAAAATCTGTGGCAATCCCTGCAAATAATCCCAGGATGAGTGTGAGCATTATGCCGACCCTTGAATTAAAAAGAATGGTGCTTATGAGCGAAACTGTGATAATAGGAAACAAATAGTTCCAGAAATTCAGGTGTATTGATGAAAGTATTGTTAAAGCTTTTATAAGTGCCGTAAAAATAACCACAAGTAGTGCATTTATTATTACTTTTCTTGTATTATCAAATATAGATCTTTCAAATCTAAAAAGATAAAATCCAAAAAGAAATACAGTGACCGTGCATATGAAGAATATATACAGGAAGAGGCTCCAGTTAAAATCCCTCTGAAGCAGACCCAGTTGGGTCAATATAAGGATATCATTTTCATTTACGATCTCACCCTCAAATACTATTGTCTGCCCCTCTACGATAGTCACCATATGTGACGGGGTATTAAGCCTTGCTTCTTCTCTTGCCTTTTCTGTTCCCGCAGGATCAAATACTGCAGTAGGCCTTATATTTTTTTGAAGCACTGCAGTAACTATGGGAACATTTATTATAGAGATGTCTGCATCATCCTCTGCCAATGATATAGCCTCGCTTTTAGCAAAATCAAGCTCGGTAGGCTTTATCTCTTCCTTCATTATTTCTCTGGCAATATGCTGGGTTCTTTCAAGCAGGATATTTATTTGGTCGACCTGCAGGCTCAAAGCTGCCGTTACTATAGATTCCGGATATTCATTTCCGAAAAGATTCATAAGGTAATCAATTTTTTCTTCTATTGTCTTGTCCTCTTTTTTCTGCACCACTGAGGTTAGAAGATAAAAATACCTTATCTGGTACAGGGTACCTTCCTCTCCGCTTAAGACTTCCAGGTCATAAGTATATATATCCTCGACTTCCGCTTCATTTGAATTACGGTCCTCGACTGTTTTCTGAAAATCCTCGAATTCGATTCCCTTATTCGCTTTTATGGTTCTTGGACTGGCGCTGCTGAGCTCTATCCCTATATCGGGCGCATAGACATAAGAAAGTATCGCCACCAGCAGTCCGAGGGTGATTATAAAAATATATAATCTTTGGGCAGACTGGTTCCCAGGTGAAAAGTATTTGCTAAAGAAGCCCCGGGTTCTTTCCATCCCGCCTTCATTATTTGTATTGCTGCTTTTTTTATTTTTTACAAACATAATATATCTTTACAGGTTTGTGATACTGTTCCTGGCATTTTTGTAAAATGACGGACGGGCACCTGTTTATATTTTTGTCCTTTCGTCAAATTTCTTATAGGCATCGACAATCCTCTGTACCAATTTATGTCTTACCACATCTTTGGAGGTAAGGTTTACAAATTCGATACCTTCAAGACCTTCAAGTATACCTTTTACAAGTATCAGGCCGGACTGTTTGTCAGTTGGAAGGTCTACCTGGGTGATATCTCCTGTAATTACCATTTTAGATCCGAATCCCAGCCTGGTCAAAAACATCTTCATCTGCTCGGGTGAAGCATTCTGTGCCTCATCAAGCAGTATAAACGAGTCATTCAGTGTCCTTCCCCTCATATATGCAAGGGGCATTACTTCAATTATTCCCATATCCTTGTATTGCTGGAATTTCTCTATATCAAGCATCTCATAAAGCGCATCATAAAGAGGACGCAAATACGGATTGACCTTATCGTAAATATCTCCGGGAAGAAAACCTAATTTCTCTCCAGCTTCTACCACTGGTTTTACGAGGATTATCCTTCCGATCTGGTTTCCCTTGAGTGCCTCAACTGCAGTCGCAAGTGCAAGATATGTCTTGCCTGTACCAGCAGGTCCTATCCCAAAGACTATAGTATTAGCTTTTATAGCCTCTATATATTTTTTTTGGCCCTCCGTCCGGGGTTTTATTTTTTTACCGCTGTTTACTATGATGCTCTCACTAAAGACCTGATGCGGTTTGAGATCTGATTTATTATCCATAATATTTATTGAATCACTTACTTTTTCCTTGCTTATGTCCTGACCCAGGTTTACCTGAAGCGTCAATTCCCTTATGAGATTTGCTACTTCTTTTACATTCCTGGTCTTACCTATTATTTCTATATCGTTTCCAAGGACAAATACTTCTACATTGTATTTTCTTTCGATCAGTTTTATCAATTCATCCCTATCTCCCAAAATTTCAGAAATAGAGTGATTATTTATAAATTCAAGATTAATTTTTTGTTTAGTTGGAGACAAAACTCTCCTTTAATAATTGATTGCAGTGCATGTTTTTTGTTTTATCTAATAATCTTTTTTAATTATTAGATACTTTTTATCCTGGCGGCCATACAAATTTTCTTTTACCTAATATATGAAAATGAAGGTGCCCTACTGATTGCCCCCCATAATCACCAATATTGGTGACGACCCTGAAACCATCCTTCTCAAGTCCCAGATCCGAAGCTATTGAAACTATTGTCTTCATCATGCCTTCTATTCCCGGACCATCCATCTTATCTATTTCCATAATAGAGTTTATATGCTTTTTTGGTATGACAAGAAGGTGGACAGGAGCTACCGGTGATATATCTTTAAATGCCATGACCTTATCATCCTCGAATACTATATCACTTTCAATTTCCTTATTTGCAATTTTACAAAAAAGACAATCTTTCAATTCTTTTACCTCTAATACCTGAACATAAAAACTCTGCTAAAAATTAACCCTAAACACGAAATTATACTATTTTTTTTAAATTTTACAATTTTTATTGATCTAGGAGCATGTCCTGGCAAGCACATCCCATGCTTACAGGATTTTAAATAATATATTAAATTATAATGTATTTTTGAAAAATAATTAAATCTAATATGGTCCCGCCTTCATCCGGGGCCAATGATATCTTAATGCCATTACTGCTTGCCTGTTGCTCTGATGATCTCGTTGGCCCATAATCCATCCCGGTATCTCTTGGCCGGGGTCACCTGCACAAGTTTTCCATGTATTTTTTTAAAATCTCTTTTACTCTTAAAATATGTTTTCATATATTCACCGGAGGTTCCTGAGAATATCCCGCTATCTTTATCCTGGTTTTCACATATTACCAGAAGTTTCTTTTCCAGATTATTATTTAAAAAATCATCCCTTAAGCTATCACCCAGCTTGCGCAGTTTTTCGCTCCTTTTAGCTTTTTGGCTGGAATCCACCTGTTCCTTAAACTTTGATGCAATAGTGCCCGGCCTCGGTGAATATTTAAAAACATGCAACTTGCTAAAATTAAGTTCTTTTACAAGCGAAACAGTTTCTGCAAAATCACTATTCGATTCACCCGGAAAACCGACCATAATATCTGTAGTTATGGCAATACCTGGAAGTATTTCCCTGACTGCCTTGATCTTCTGTGTAAAATAATCTCTATCATAGGGGCGCCCCATAGCTTCAAGTATCCTATTGCTCCCGCTCTGTAGTGGTGTGTGAAGATGCGGCGCGATCCTTATACTATTGTTTTTAATTACTTCAAGCAGTCCTGTAGTGACCTCATTTATCTCGAGTGAGCTTATCCTTATTCTTTTTATCTTTGTCCTGCCCACAATTTCCGTGATAAGCTGACTCAGATCATTTGCCCCGGCACCATCTTCTCCCGGTCTTATGCCACCGGTATCTACTCCATACTTCCCGATATGTATTCCGGTAAGCACTACCTCCTCATAACCCATCTCTTCAATACGGCAAATCTTGCTTATAATACCTAAAAAGTCAGTGCTCCTGTATCTTCCCCTTACACTGGGTATAATACAATAGGTACAGTTCTGTTCACATCCGTCCTGGATCTTAATAAGGGGCCTTGAGTGCGAAATACCTGTCAACTGCTTCCTATCACTTATTTTCCCACTACAGTCAGCCCCGGGGGCACTGTCGCGTGATAATCCTTTTAAGTCCCCGCCACCTACAAGCTCAGCCAGAAGTTTTGGGATGTGGTCCTTCCTGTTATTGTCTATTATATGGTCTATGCCCAAATCCTCCAGAAATTCCCTATTATTTCCTGTGAAGCATCCCGTTACTATTACCTTTGCCCTGCTGTTTTTATTTTTTATCCTTCTTATTAGCTGCCTTACTTTTCTATCGCTTTCTGCAGTAACCGTGCAGGTATTTATTATGCAATAATCTGGATCACCGGTGAAGCCGACCATCTCAAATCCCAGTTCGACCAGTTCTCTCGATATGTCGTCAGATTCACAAAGATTTACCCTGCAACCGAGTGTATTTATAGAAAATCTTATCATATATAATAGCTTTTCTGGGAGCTTGTCCGAGAATTGGACATGAGCCCAATTTCTCATACAGGCTCCTAATCTTGACTACCTGACTTTATTAAAAAATCCAGGACAGATAAAAAATAGATAGATGCAGTCTCAGCCCTTAGTATATTCTTCCCAAGACCCGTAATGGCCGCTCCCTTTGTTTCAAGAAGGATGACTTCATCCTCTGAAAGACCGCCTTCTGGACCTATCAGGACCCCAATATTTGCGGGCGACTTCAGCGACATCAGCTGTGAAGCCAGCTCGCCTCCCTTTATAACGGATACAGCCTCATGGGGTACATAGAATAAGTCATAAGTAGAGGGATCAATGTTTGCAATTTTTACAGGTTCACCTATCAGGCATCTTGACTGCCTCTTGCACTGCTTGGCAGCTTCATCTGCTATCTTTTGCCATCTCTGGTGCTTATTTATTCTATCTAAAATATCCGGTACCACTCTTAAGCTGATGACCGGAATAATACTGTCGACACCTATCTCAACCGATTTCTGGATAACAAATTCCATTGCATTTTTCTTAAGAACACATTGAAAAAGTGACTTCCTTATCACATTCTTTTTAAGAGCATGCTTTTCCTCGATATCGAAAAGACCTTCATCCTTATCAATACTAAAAGTCCTTGTACGGTAGACAGATTTTTCATTATCGGAAAAATATACAGTATCTCCGGGTTTGCACCTTAAAACCCTGCAAAGGTGTTTTAATTCATTTCTATCAGACAGTATTATTCTGGTCCCGGTTACCTGGGACGGGCTAATAAAAAAATAAGGATGACTCATTACTTGCTGCTTCCTTATCTAGGAGCCTGTAGGATAATAAAAGAACTTCCCCATCAATTTATCTGCTCTTTTCTTCCTTCAGCATAATGGACAAGTAA
>CAZKVA010000036.1:12234-13367 GCA_964556035.1 uncultured Actinomycetota bacterium | reverse complement strand
TGAAGAGAACCAACTGGAAAGATACTATGAAGTATTCAGGGAAGAAATTATTAGAAAAGAAAATAATGGGGGAAAAATAATAATACCTGAGATGCGGATCAGCACTCCAGGTTCTGGATCACTTCTATTTGAAAATGTGGAATTAAAGCCCCACAACTTGAGAAATGATATTTTTAAAGAAGGGACCATCACTGCTATTGATGCCATAATGACCCTGGGAGATGAAGGAAAGATCACATATGATCTTAACTGGTATGAATCAATAGGTACTGCTGGATTGGTTAAGGATTATTTTGTCGAGGGCATAAATGATGATGTCTCCGTAGACAGATGTGGTTTCGTCTATGAGGAAGGATCTTATAGTTTTGGAGGTTTTCAGGGAAATCATATCCATATTCCATCAGACATAAGACTGATCAACTCTCCGGAATATTTAGAATTTTTCTGGATCTGTATCTAAGGAAGATCTTTCTTGATTTGGAAGTTAGACCACTTATATAAAATCAGGGGCCTGTGCCATTTCAATACCAATATTACCCCCACCAACGATCAACATTGATTCAGGAGGTTTTGGTAGATCCCATATTTCCCTATTGGATATCAAAATAGCATCCTGGCTTACGGATATTTATTGAGATCATTTTTTTAAGGATGCGATAAGATAAATATTTACTAATTATTTAACTATCTGAAAAGTTCAGATAAGTTTTCAAACATACACTTTCTTTACATAGGGGGAAGTTGACAATCTAAGCAATGCAGGGTATTTAATATCGAACTGTATTTCACTTCCTACTTCAATATTATTACTTTTTGCGTGCAGGACCAGATGATCGCTGCTTGCCCCGATTATATCGGCTTCAACTCTGGGCTTTATAGCTTTTGTATCAACATCTTGTTCTCCGATACCGACGATTATGCGATTAATAGGCCCTATATTTGTAAATTCAGGTTCGAATTCAAATGTACTCTGGCATTTATTACCATATGGCAGTGAAGGTTTTAACTTGCTTTCTATTACCTCGCATGTCAAGGTAAATGCATCAATATATAGATCCGGGATCCTATTTTTATTCATTGGTTCCCTACCTAATAAAATAGCTTCACCAATTCTTAAATTGTTGATATTTCCA
>CAZKVA010000036.1:0-12224 GCA_964556035.1 uncultured Actinomycetota bacterium | reverse complement strand
ATTGTATATCGTAAATACAAGATAGGTTAACCCTATTTCCAGTATTATCTGTTTGGGAAAGCCAATCGTAATTTGCTGAATTTCCACCTGAGACCATTTTTATTTTTATATGGTATTTTTCTTGAATGTGATCAACTATTTGAGATAATTCAGTCATATTTTTATCTGATGGTTCTATACCTCCAAAGCAAGCA
Source organism: uncultured Actinomycetota bacterium (assembly GCA_964556035.1). Lineage (GTDB taxonomy): Bacteria > Actinomycetota > Humimicrobiia > Humimicrobiales > Humimicrobiaceae > M55B120. The sequence goes on along the minus strand of CAZKVA010000036.1, from coordinate 12,030 downwards.
AGATTTACACCTATCCCATATAATTCAATGCCCTTAAGCGGTATTGCTTGTTCAATAATAGAATCCATATCTTCAGGCAGAATGCCTTCTCTTAGATCACCCAGCTCCAGCATCAATACTACTTTATGTCTTTTGCCCTGTTTCAGGGAATGTTCAGATAATAATTTAATTGTTGATATTTCAGAGTTCAAGCTTATATCGGCATATCTAACAATATCGGGAATTTCAGTGTGCATGGCCAGGCGTGTAATTAAAAATTCTGCTTTTACACCAAATTCTTTCATTTTTTTAATGTCCTGGACCCTGGAGACTGCTATAGTATTGATCCCGCACTCAAGTATCGCATTTGCAATTTCAGGAGAACCTGCAACCCCCTTTATTACGGCAGTAATAGTAATGCCTTTCTTAGCAAATTCCTTTTTTAATGTTCTGGCATTGTGCTTTATTTTATTTATGTTTATTTCTAACCTGGACATTAGATCATCTTATACCTTTTTAAAGCTGATCTTATAATCTCACCGATTAAATCTGAAGAACTCATATTATCTGCAACAGCCATGAATCCCATGTAGCTATGTGGTTTTTCTTTTGGTGTGCACATTAATCCCGCAAAAGAATTAATTTCTATAAGATAGGGACCTTCTTTGGTCAATACAGTATCGACTCGTCCATAATCTTTAAAGCCAATAACTTGATAAGCTTTTTTTACAAATTCCTTGATCTTGCAGATATCTTTACCATTTAACCGTGCCGGGCAATAGAAAGTATCATCATCGATTTCTTTTTTATCAAATGTTAAAAAATTTCCAGTTCCATTAAAAGAAATTTCAAGTGGTGGAAGTACTTTAATATCATTTCCATTGCCTATTAGACCAAAAGAAATTTCTGTTCCCTGTAAAAATTTTTCAATTAAAACAGGCTGCTTTATTGTATTTAATCTTTCTTCAACACCTTTTACAAGCTGTCTATAATTTTTAACAACAGAGTTGTCATCAATTCCAGCACTTCCTCTGCCTGCGACAGGTTTAATAAATAAAGGATAATCAAAAGGTGGACTCTCTTTAAATATAGAACAATCCTCTAAAGATTTTGCAACCCGGAAGGGAGATGTCTGCAATCCTTTGCTATTCCATATCATCTTTGATAATGACTTATCCACCGCAATAGCAATTGTAGCAGTATCAGATCCCACAAAAGGTATTTCAAGATCTTCTAATACAGCAGCTTCTGCCATACTTGAAACATTAAATACTAAATCAACCTTATTATCCTCTAAATCTTTAATAAAAGATTCACCGTAGCTGATGGTGCATACTTCGTAACCGGCATCAATTAATGCTTGCCGGTGATGGGCAACCTCTTTATGTGTTTCGTCAATTACATTATTTCCGCCTACAAATTTTTCTTGTATTCTAAAATTACCTCTTTTTTTGTTTAGTAAACCAATTTTAATTTTCTTCATTTTTTAAACAGCCTAGAAATTTAATGTTTTAATATAATTTATAAAAATAAGATAAATGCGTATTCCTTCGATTATAAACAATATGATTCCACCATAGCCGAATCCTATTGTTTCACCTTTATTTAATATCTTCTACTGAAGTTTCTGTCAGTTCCGAATATTCAAAAATCCTTATAACTATACCAGACACAAATATTTTTGTAAAATTATTATTTTATACTTTTATTAATAAAATTATTAGTAAATATATTAGAGAGATATGAGAATTATTTTAAGCAGGGAGGATCATGCTTCAGCAAAAATATGAGATGGGCTTAATACTACAAAATATTAATCGACAGCATAAATAAAAACAGAACACCTAAAACAAAGACTGTTCTGGATGCATCACTGATGAAAGAGTCACCTTAAAAAGATATTTTGAGTTACCGTATTAAGTGGAGCCCGCGATCGGATTTGAACCGATGACCTTTTCCTTACCGAGGAAATACTCTACCAACTGAGCTACACGGGCTGGATGTTTATGGTGGAGGAGAGAGGATTTGAACCTCTGAAGGCTAAGCCGGCAGATTTACAGTCTGCTCCCTTTGACCACTCGGGCACTCCTCCACAATGGAGCCGGCGATCCGATTTGAACGGACGACCTGCTGATTACAAATCAGCTGCTCTACCAACTGAGCTACACCGGCAATAAAAATTTGCCTTACTATTATCAACATCAAAAGGTAGATTGTCAAGAAAACAAATACCAAATATTTGCCCTGGCCCCACAAAAGGCAATATTAATAAAAATGCTATAAATTTTCAATAGCTAGTTTAACTGCACCCTCTACCGGATTGGCGATAAGAGGCTTAAAGTTTATTTTATCAAACCTGTCTTCAAGGCTGCCTATCACAAGATCCCTGAAATATTTTTCACACTTAAAAAGACCCCCTACAAATACAATATCAAATTCTTTGCCTGCAAGTCCTAGCTTCGATACCACTGTTGTAACAGACAATACCGCTTCCCCTGCTTCACCTGCTAAAATCTCCCTGCTCACCTTATCCCCGTCATATGCGGCCCGGCATACCAGCCTGGCGATCGAGCCTATCCTTTCCTTTGAAAAGACCTCTCCATAGGCCCAGCCAATAAGATCTACTTCCTTTTTTAATCCCAGCTCATTTAAAATAGCGGATGAGAGTAGTGTCTTATCACCTCTGCCATCATATGCTTTCATAATGGCCCTCAAAGCTTTCACGCTTACAGAATATCCACTTCCTTCATCTGCAAGCAGATAGTCCCACCCTGTTGAGCCTGCCTGATCCCCGCTTTCATTTACACCAAAACAATTCGACCCGGTGCCTGCGATTATAATGAGCTTATTCGCCGCATCGCTTCCTGCTTCCAGACCGATCCTTGTATCATTTACTATCAGGCACTTATGTGGATCAAGATTTTTTTTCAGTATATTATTGTGAACGATCTTACGGTAATGTTTGATATCATCAGGGACATTAAACCCTGCAAAACCAAAACAAGAACTTACAAATCTTATTTCTTTATCTATCCTGGCCCCTTGCATAGCTTCAAATACGGCCTTATTAACATTATCCGCCGCCTTTTCAACTCCAACACTGGGAAAGCTTCCTGATCCGGATATTGATTCCGATATTTTACTACCTTTGATGTCTGCAATGCGGGCGGTGGTCTTGGTCCCTCCTGCATCAACACCTAGAACATATACCATAGATGACTTCTCCTGCTAATAATAATTCTTTTAATGCTAATAATCCCTCCCGCCATTAATAGACTAAATAATAACTCATTTTGTTTATGAGCAAAATAATTTTTATATAGTTTTAAAATCCGGTAAAACAAATATAATAGTATTATATGAAGACTCCGGTATATTTATGGTATTAGAAAGATTTTTAATACCATAAAGAAATCTGGTTTATATAATATCCTGAAAGGAGATTCAAATGGTATTTGATAATCTTATAAGGAAAAGTATCGCATCGGGAAGTTTTTACCCTGCTGATCCGGATGCCTTAAGAAAACAGATCTATGGCTTCATGGATAATGCTGAATCACTGGGCTTAAGCAATATAAAAGCCATTATAAGCCCGCATGCAGGCTATATATACTCCGGACAAATAGCAGCATATTCCTTCAAACAGGTCGCAGACATCAAATATGACAGTATACTCATAATAGCTCCATCACATGCAGAATATTTTGATTACATCTCAGTTTATCATGGTAATGCCTATGAGACCCCGCTTGGACCGGTTAAGATCGATAAGAAAAGGGCAGATATCCTTGCAAGATCCAGTTCCCTGATCCAGCAGTCTGCTTATGGACACCATGATGAGCACAGTCTTGAGGTACAATTGCCTTTCCTTCAGGTAGTATTCGGAAAGGATATGAGTATAGTGCCAGTAGTTATCGGGAACCAGAGCAGGAAAAATATCGAAGAGCTTGGCAGTATTGCGGGAGAGCTTTTTTCGGATGATAACATATTGGTGATCGCTAGCACTGACCTTTCCCATTATCACCCATATGATACTGCTTCAGGGCTCGACGAAAAGGTAAGCGGACTTATCGGTTCATTTGATACCGGTGGACTGATGGAAGAATTCCTTGCTGACAAAGCGGAGATGTGCGGCGGCGGTCCGGTAGTGGCTGCAATGATGATATCTGCGGCAATGGGGGCAGACTCTTCAAAGATCATCAAATATGCAAATTCCGGGGATGTATCAGGTGACAGGAGCGCAGTTGTAGGATACCTGTCTGCGGCATTTTATAAAAAATAGATCGCTGGGAGCTTGTCCATATGATAAATGGACCCATCGGATAAAGGAGATATTTATGAAAAACCTTGAACTTTCAGAAAAGCAAAAAAAACTTCTTCTTGAAATAGCCAGGGATACTATCAGGAATACAGTCCTTGGGACCGCACAGATAGACCGTGATATAGACGATCCTACCCTGGAGATCGAATGCGGTGCATTTGTAACGATACACAATAAGGGAAACCTGCGCGGCTGTATAGGAAATATTACCGCGGAGACACCCCTGTGGCTCACAGTAAACAATATGGCTGTACAGGCTAGTACCGCCGACCCCCGTTTCCCTCCGGTATCTGCTGATGAACTTGACGGGATCGATATAGAAATATCCGCACTTTCTCCGCTATGGAAGACAGAAGACCTGAATGAGATAGAAGTCGGAATGCATGGGATACTGATCAAAAAAGGTTTTAATCAGGGTCTTTTACTTCCCCAGGTTGCACTAGAGTATGGTTTTGACAGGACGAAGTTTCTTGAACATACATGTTTGAAAGCAGGCCTTCCGGGTGACTGCTATAAAAGTGGTGACTGTGAGATATATATCTTCTCAGCAACAGTATTTGGAGAAAAGGACCAAGGAGCCTGAACGGCTATCGAATATTTCTATCTTTTCCTTAGCATCAAGAAGGTCCCTTGCGATAAGAGCCGACTTCATCACAGCAGACAGATCAGAGCTTATGTGTATGGAAAATATCTTCTTATGCTTTTTTAAGAGTCTTTTATATACTTCGACAAAATCATGAGGTGATGGAGAAGAGGAGGAAAATAGGGACAATACTGATATTGTATTTTAGTGCGATCTCTTTTGTTGTATCTGAAGCACTATCTGTCACTATGGCAAAATCACCTGAGCTAGCATTTTCAGCATATGCTCCGTCAGTTCTTTTTTCTGCTCTTTTTGCCATGCCCTAATAGAATAACTTGATAAATAAAAGAACTATATGATCGTCAAGGCTGCTTTATTCTTCATCGCCTTTTACTGCTTTTTCTATCTCTTTTATTTCTTTTTTTGCTTCTTCGGTTGCTTTGGTGGTCCCATCCCTGAAGCCCCTGATAGCCTGACCTAAGGATTTTCCAAGCTCGGGAAGTTTCTTAGGACCAAAGATAATCAGTGCTATTACTAATATTATTACAAGTTCCTGCCATCCTAATCCAAACATATGACTGACTTCACCTCTCTTTTTAACATTCTAATACTATTATAGACTAAATATTATACTTATTTCCAAATAAAAAGATACTTCTCTGTCCAGTTTTAATCTCTTAAACCACTGACCATACTATTAGGGTCTATATTAAATATCCAAATACCTTACTTATGATTATATCAGGTCAGGTCCATATTTTCCTATATAACCTTTGCAAGCAGCAAGGCAAGCTCATATAGAAGTATCATGGGCGCTGCCAGAACCCCCATCGTGACCGGGCTCCAGTCAGGTGTGATTATTGCACAAAGCAGAAGTATAACTATATATACTACCCTCCACTGCCTCCTTAGCTGCTTGACCGTTAAAATATCGATCTTTATAAGGAATACCAGGGCAAGGGGCAGTTCAAATATAACACCGGCCCCGAGCAGGAACCATCCGATAAAGGTTACATATTTTGTGACACTAAGGGTCTGTGTGAGTTCAGCTCCCTGCGATATGAGCCAGTTTACTGCTATAGGGATCATTAAGAAATAACAGAAGGTGACCCCACCATAGAATAGGATAAAGAACAGTATTGACACGGGTATTATTCTTTTTCTGATCTTCTTGCTGAATGCCGGGAAGGCAAAACTTATTATCTGAAGTACCAGCAGCGGCATTATCACCATGACCGCAGCCATAAATGATATCTTTATGTTTACAAGAAAAGGCTCTGTTATATCCAGGAAAACCAGTTCCTTATTGATAAGCGGTTTTGTAAGCAGATCGAGAAGTGTATTATGAAAAGGATAAGCTGCTCCGAAAAGTACTACAAATACTGCAAGAACGACTATTATTCTTTTACGCAGTTCCTCCAGATGGTCGATAAAAGGCATCTCCTTATTGTTGTCCTTCGTTTTTTTGCCCCTCCTGCGAAACAATCTCTTTATTCCCGATTTTTTTATTTTCTTTTCTTCATCCATATTTATAATATAGCCTTAAAATTATAATCTCTAAAACACACAAACACCTGATGTATGGTAGATTATTTGAGTATAAAACACAACTCTGCGGACTTAATCCGGCTCTACCTGATACTTGCCTCAAAGACAGACTCTAGTATAAGGACTCTTTCTTCCTGTGTAGCAAGACGCGGCTGGCTATAGTCTTCCAGCATAGTTGTAATGATCACAGTATTTATGTGCTCCCCTTTATAGAAGATATGTTTTGAGATAAGGCCCTGCCTGGTGCCGAGTTCATTCATCTGGTCAAAAAACAGGTTTCCGAGCCCATAATTTATAAACCAGTCTTCTGTAAATTCGATTCCCTGTGGCTGGTGGGACTGGCTCCCGCTAATGATGTCAGCACCTGCATCTGCCATCCTCCTAAAATCAATTTTCTGCTGGCCCACGGGCTCATACTGATAACTCTCAAGATATTGAAAGGTGAATATAACTATATACCCCTGACTTTTAAGATCCTTTATTATCTCCTCAAAATCCTCAAAATTCGGTGGTGCCGATCCCGGAGTATCTTCAGTGGCCCAATCATATGCAGGTCCCCACCAGCAAAATCCCAGGAAGGCAAATCTATTTCCATTGGATTCGATGACCGCAGGCTTATATGATTCCTCCAGGTCCCTTCCTCCCCCAAAATAGGGCCATCCTTTTTCATCATACATATCAAGTGTATATATAAACCACTCATGTCCCTGGTCATTCATATGGTTTCCGGTCAGCTCCACTACATCTGTCCCGACATAATCGAGTAGTTCAATATATGAAGGTTTGCTGCAAAAGTATGGGAACTTGTCCACTGCCACTTCGCAACCTTCTCTAAATGGAACTTCATTACTTATATGAGTAATATCGGCATCCCTTAAAACATCTACTATTTTTTCTCCGGGATATTTATTGCCATATCTTTCCATGCGATTGGCCGTACCTCTTACCATCGCTGTAACACCTGTCATTAAAAGACTCGTTAATTTTGACATATCACGGTTTGTGATCCGGGTCGCCTCAAAATACGTTGCTGCACTTTGAACAGCTTCCTTATCTCTACCGGTAAGCATTACTGAAAATGCCAGAGGGTAATCATTATAATCAAGCTCCCTGTCAAATACAGACATACCATTGACCGAGAGCACCTTAAACTGTTTATTGATATTATCGAAAGAGGTGATCGCTATTGCTCCTTCTATTATTCTCAGGCTATCCTGCACTGCATCACCGGGGACTACCTGTATATTTTCATTTAAGGGCTGTCCCAGTATTTTTTGAAGTATTCTATAATCCATATCCCCGATTATCATCTGTGGAGGGCCGTCCACATCAAGAATGCTGTCAAATACGGTTGTGTCTCCTGACCACCAATCCAGGATATCTTCCCATACTGTCCCATCACTTATATTATAAAAAGAAACTACAGGAGCCATCACATAGTATATTCCAAGATCTTCATATGTATCCGGACCAGTCGGAATAGCTCCGGCAGGCAATATCTCAAGCACTGCCTGTGCCTGCTCCTTAAAATCTACGATTTCTATCCCTGGAACATATTTTAATAGATCAAATATTTCAGATGCTATTTCCTCTGTTATTAAGTCCTCTATCCATATTTTTATCGGTACTTCTTTTTCTTCCTCTTCCTTATCCTCTATCACTGCCTGACCGCCATCTTCATCTATTTCATCAGGCTCTTCCGTCTCAATGACTGGATCTTTTCCGGTTTCTACCATGACCGCCTCACCGGGATCAATAAGCTTACATGAAACAGCAGAGGTAAAAAATATAATTACAATAAATGATACGGTAAGAATAGTGAGAAGCTTTTTATAATAACTGTTGGATCTCATATTATTTTAAATAAATACTACTTATAATTTTAATACTATGATAGATATTAATCTCATCCCAGATTAAAAATCTGATATTCCCGCTTTTATCACTAAGACCTGCTGGTATTCAGTATGTTTGGCCATTTCTCAATTACAAATACCATTGATTTAATAATATTTTATATTTTTATTTTCAATAATTAAAGTATTTAAAAAATTATAAGACCTTTATTGCTGTAGGTGGTCAAGCTACTGGCCTGGTATTTTGATCCATATTACATAGAATCATACAGGAGGATCTAGTTAGAAAATTTATCAAGACTTAATTGTCTTTTATCTGGTTCGAGTCCCCTATGCTCTACCATTGGACACTAGACTTGTTGAATAAATAGTTGCTTATTGAGCATATAAGTTTCGTTATGAGTTCACTAATAAATAATAATCCAGTATGAGCTTAGTATAATGGGATTATAGGGTTGTAAGAATTTGTGACTTAATGGAAGGCCATAGTCACATATTGTTTGTTCTAAACCCATACTGGAAGACTAATGTATCTATCTAATAAAATTCTTTCTTAAAAATGCCATGGAGGCTGTGGCATCCTGGTTTCTTAAAATAGTTTCAATCTCTGCCTCATCCAGCTTACCTAGAAGATCCCTGATCTGCTTTACAAACTCTATTGACTCTCCTGCAGCTTTTAATGGATCTTCCCTGTATGGAAACATATCAAGTACAAGTGGACCATTGTAATTTACTTTTTCAAGCCAGTAGAGAAACTCTATTAGCTCGAATGGATGGATGGAACCTGCCATCATATCATCATCCCATACCTTGTAATTATCATTTAGGTGAACATAAAAGAGTTTTTTATCTGCTAGATCACATATTGCAACCGATTCAGCTATATTTTCTCCTGCCATATATGCATGGCCCGTATCTATTAGGACACCTACATTGTCTTTAGCTACTTTATTTACCACCATAAGCATTGAAGCAGCACTTGCAGTAAATAAGTGTGTGCGGGGCTCCCTTGGTTTATATTCTAAAGCTACCTTAATATCTTTAGATGCTGCATAGTCTGCAGCTTTTTTAACAGTATCTATTATTCTTTCCCATCCCCACCTGTAGTCTACCTGAAAGGGGTAGTCGTATCCATCCTGGCCAAGCCAGAGATCAACCATGGGACAATCAAGTATTTTTGCCATATCTATTGCTTCTTTAATCTTTTGCCACCCGAGCTCCCTTGACTCTTTTATGGGGGAAGTTACAGAGCCCCTTCCAAACTCAGGAAGTGATGCAACATCTGCTGTTACTATAAAGGCTTTTAGTTTATGATCAGCCAGTGTCTTTTTCACATCATCTACATTATCAGGGTTTACGTCCCAATCCCCGTAGAGGTCCACCCCTTTGATATCTTCTATTTTAGATATCAGTTCTACTTTTTGTTCAAATGTTGTGGATTTTTTATACCCTTGAGAGAGAAACCTGTCTGAGCACTGGCTCCAGAGAGCTATGGTTGTGCCGAATTCTATGTCTTCTCTTACTTTCATTATTTTTTCCTCCCATGTATTGTTAAAGATTTGTTTTTAATTATATAAAAGCTACAGTTTCTACTATCTTAGATTTTACTCAACCATATTTAACTATTGGAAAAATATATTTGCTTCTATCCTTTGTCTTGACCAATTTTTAGGAGAAGACCACTAGTCCCTAATACAAGAACTTGCTTTTTAAACTTGTCTTTTCTATTCCCCGATTACCTGGATAAATATTTTTCTTGAACGAGGCCTGTTATCGTGATCTATAATCACTATCTGCTGCCATTTACCAAGTATCATTTTCGCACCTTTTATTGATATTACAATACCAGGACCCATAAATGTTGCTCTTATATGGGAAAATCCATTATCGTCTCCCCATGTTTGAGAATGCCTTGAAGGTTTCTTGCTTGACGCAAATTCTTCCAACTGGTCTCTTACATCTTCAGATAAAGCCGGCTCAAACTCCATGGTTGATATTGATGCTGTTGAGCCTATTACAGATATACTGACCAGACCATCTTTTATACTTGAGTCTGTAATAATGCTATCTACCTGTTCAGTTATATTTTTAATATCCGAAAAACCATTGGTATCTATATTTAATTCTTTGCCAAATATCACACTATCTCCTTTTCAAAGATTTTCTTATTTTAAATAATTGTACCCTCTAAACTCATATTAATATATTATGGGGATATTTTCAGTCTAAATACCCCTCAATTAATTATATCGAAAGGAGATTCAATATGACAAATACCCTTAGATTGACTGAATAAATCATTCATCTCATTAAGCAAAGTGTTCGAAATTAAAATACTGTGGACTACAGTGATGTGGGAAGTTTTGAGATTACCTATATTGCTTGATTAGACCTCTAATTCTATGAAATTAATTCTAGAAATCCAAGGTCTCTATCGAATTTCTAATTTTTGTTATATCGCTCTCATCTATTAAATAATCTCCTGCTTTTGCATTCTCTTCTGCCTGTTTTTCATTTCTTATACCACATAGTGCTACAACGTCATCCTGTGATATAAGGGTAGCAACAGATAACTGCGCCAAAGATAAATTGTACTTTTTAGCAAGAGGTTTAAAATCATCTATCAGAATAGAATTTATTCTCTCCCTATTTTCTATGCTGAATCTGGTATCACTTTTTCTTAGATCGTCACCCTCAAACTCTCTATCATTAGTAATTTTTCCTGTAAGTAATCCCTTGGCCAAGGAACTATATGCAAGCATAGTAACTCTATTGTTTTTACACCAGGGAAGAATTTCCTGTTCAATTTTATTATCAATAAGGTTATACTTTTCCTGGTCAACATCCAGTTGTCCTATCTGTTTGTACTGCTCTAGTTCCTTAAGATTAGCATTGCTTGCACCTATAGCTCTTATCTTTCCTTCCTTTTTTAAATCCATTAAAGTATCCATTGTGTCTTCAATAGGTGTGGTTTTATCCTGCCAATGTGTCTGATAAAGATCTATATAATCAGTCTCAAGCCTGTTTAGACTCTGCTCAATTTCATATCTAATTGATTTTGGTCCCAAGAATTTATATACTTTTTCTCCTGATTCATAATTAAAAAAGAATTCACCCTTATCAAGATGCCATATGATTCCACATTTGGTGGCAATGATAAGCTTATCCCTTTTACCTTTAATTGCCTTACCGACAATCTCTTCTGATAGTCCCTTCCCATAAGCCGGCGCAGTATCAATAAGATTTATTCCCATATCGATTGCAATATTAATGGCTCTGATTGATTCAGATTCATTAGTACCACCCCACATCCAGCCACCAATAGCCCATGTTCCTAAACCAATAACTGAAACCTCTAAATCTGTTTTTCCTAGCTTTATATAACGCATTTCTTACCTCTTGTTTTTCTGTTTTTTATTCACATCAATTCTATAATGAATATTAAGTTTCATCTAATATAAATTTAAAAATCTATTAAATCAAATGAATAAAATAAGGATCTAATAATAGACTTTGCTGAAAAAGAAGTATCAGGTATTGTGCACAAAGATTGGGGTAAAAGCCATTTAGTAGTATATATAGGGTATTTTTTACATGGACTATTTATTAAATATTAACTTACTCTTAACCTTAAAAGTTCTTGCTATGGGAACCTTCGGTCAGGCAGTAAACTATTTTTTCTCTAAATAATAAGGCCATATATAGTTATATATAGGAAAAAAAGTCTCTCGGATTTTATTTGA
>CAZKVA010000035.1:0-13397 GCA_964556035.1 uncultured Actinomycetota bacterium | reverse complement strand
TCTGCTATTGGCCTCTGCCCTGTAAGGGCTGCTCCTACTCCTGCCCCAATTATACCTATTTCAGATATAGGTGTATTTATAACTCTTTCTGGACCGTATTTTTCCAGAAGGCCCTTATATGCCCTGAAGGCTCCACCATATACACCTATGTCTTCACCAATCAAAAATACACTTTTATCTTTATCCATCTCTTCGATTACGGCTTCCCTGATGGCTTCTCTATATTCTATTTCTCTCATGATCTTCCTTCCTTGAGATAAGCTTTAAGAATTTATAAAATCTATATTTGCTTCACTTCTTCCAAAAATACTGCAAGTTCAGGTTCCGGACTTTTGTGAGCAAAATCTACCGCATTTTCAACTTCTTCTATTATGTTTTTTTCCATCTTTTCAATTTCTTTTTTTGTGATGATTTTTTCTTTTATCATCACTTTCTTAAAATTGACCACCGGATCTTTTTCTTTCTTATAGTGATCTGATTCTTCTTTGGTCCTGTATTCTGCAGGATCGTTTGGGTGATGGCCGTAGAACCGGTATGTCTTAGCTTCTATCAATGAAGGTCCCTTGCCATCCCGTGCATGTTTTACTGCTTTTTTTACGGTATTATATACTATCACCGGATCGCTTCCTTCAATAATATGTCCGGGTATATCATAGGCACATGCTCTTTTTCCAATATCTTTACAGGCTACTGAATCAAGAGAGCACATGGATATGGCATATAGATTGTTTTCACAGATATAGACCACGGGAAGTTTAAATATTGCAGTCATATTTAGTGCTTCATGGAACACTCCATTATTCGCTGCACCATCTCCAAAGAAACAAAGGACAACTTCGCCCTTTCCTCTCATCTTTGAACTAAATCCTGCACCAATTGAAATAGGTATTCCGCCTCCTACGATACCATTGGCGCCCAGCATTTTTAGTTCCGTGTCTGCAATATGCATAGAACCTCCCCTGCCTTTACAATATCCAGTGACTTTTCCCAATAGTTCAGCCATCATCTTATTAAGGTCCGCTCCCTTAGCAATACAATGCCCATGGCCCCTGTGGTTGGATATTATATAATCTTTTTCTTCTATAGCAGCGCATGCACCTGTAGCAATTGCCTCCATGCCTACATAGGGGTGAAGATATCCTCCAAACTCGCCTGCTACATACATCTTGATAGTGCGTTCCTCAAACCTTCTTATGGTTATAAGGTCCTTTAACATTTTTATTTTGCTTTCTTTTGTTAGCTTAGTCATATGACTCCTCTAAGAATTTTAAAATATACAAATTATATAATACTATAATATGATTAAAATGCAATATGGTGTTGGTATGCAAATTATTGCATCTGCATTTTTTTACTGACAGGATTGCAGATGATCATCCTCCTATTACTTGGAGTCTTATTAGAAATTTTGACTTGATGTATAAATAGAATATTTAACTGATTTAAAAAAATATATAAAAAGCTATTTTTTAAAATTACCGGATACAGGTCAGGAAATCTCCATTATCCTCTCTCCCGCATTGCTATCAGTTATCAAAATATTTATATATTTTCCCCTGATGGCCCCAAGGATGGCCTCAGCTTTTAACTCCCCTCCTGCAATCCCTATCGAATATGGGACCCTGAGAAGTTCCTTTACTGGCATAGCAATGATCCTCTCCGATAATTTACTATCACAGGTCTTTCCATCTATATTAAAAAAATGGGAATATACGTCCCCTACAGCACCACTTGTCTTTAAAGACTCCAGATCATATCCGCTAATATGACCCGTCTTAACAAGAGTTGAGATCACTCTGGGATACATTGCACCGATTCCCACCATAGCAATGGTCAATTTAGAAAAATAATCAAAAGTTTTTTTAATAGATGTTTCCTCTAGCAGCATATCATGCATTTTCTTTGTATCTACTATAGATGGCGCATAAAGAAGATGAGGGTTTACACCGAATTTGGATGCAAATCTCCTTGTAATATCATGACAGTTCAAGTCAATTGAGAGCTCATGGCTGCCACCAGTGATCTGTACTACCTCGACAGAACGGTTTATCTTAGAGGGCAGGTAATTGATTACTTCATTTATGGTCGTTCCCCAGGAGACCCCTATCGTATCCCCTTCCTTTATTATATCCAGAAGATATCTTGAAGCGGCCTGCCCTATCTTTGCTTTTAGTTCAGTATCAGATAATCCAAAATTTTCAACTACGATCGCCCGCTTTAATTTAAACTTCTTTTCAAGTTTTTCTTCCAGGTCTGAGATATTTTTTGCAGGGTCAATAATATTGATCTGAACCATTCCAGAGTTTAATGCTTTCTTTAGGATCCTGTTCACCTGATATTTAGAGACCTTTAGCCTTCTTGCAATGCTTTCCTGTTTTAGATTTTCTTTATAATAAAGATTTGCGACCTTTACCATTAATTTTGTATCATAAGCCATAACTTAAAAACTTCTCTCCAAACAATTAATCATATGTTTAATTTCTTATAAAGTTTGTGCTATTTCTCCAGGGCTTCTATTTTTTTTACTTTCTTAACCGTTCCACCTGTACGCTCAATATCCAGCCAAATCTTTAATAATTCCTGTGCCAGACTTTTGCCAACTATCAATGACCCCATGGTTATTATCTGACAGTCATTTGATAAGATAGATCTTTGTGTTGAATAAATATCGTGACAGCATGCCGCCCTGATGCCCTTAAACTTATTTGCAGTAAGAGCCATACCTATTCCAGTGCCACATATTAATATTCCTCTGTCATAGTTCCCATTTTGTACTTCTCTTGTAACTGAAGCAGCTATATCTGGGTAATCCATAGGTTCAGCAACATTGACTCCAAAATCTTTATATTCTATCTTTTTTTCTTCGATGACATCGATCAGGGATTTTTTTAGTTCAATTGCTATTTCGTCACAACCTATTGCGATTTTCATCTTCCAACCTCCAAAACAAATAGTCTTAATTTTTAAATTAAATATTATTATATGCAATAATTTGCAAGTTTGCAATATAATATATATTTTCATATGGAGTATCCATATCATAAAGCATCAGGTCTAGTTTGTGTATGATTCAAAAAGCAAGAGTTTGATTTGTTCAATCGCAGACAATATCCACAGCTATTTTTATCATTTCAATGAAATATTCCAGATCAAGCGAGGCTCTGCCTATAAATATTCCATTCACATCCTCAAGGCTTAATATACCAGGAGTGCTCTCGGGAGTTACACACCCGCCATATATAATAAGCTGCTTTTGAGATATGCTGCTTCCGTATTCGCTTTTTAATAGTTCCCTTAAAAAGGCAAGGCTCTCTTCTATATATTTAACAGGGGCAGAATACTCTGCACCTATTGCCCATACCGGCTCATAAGCTATTAATACTTTATCAATATCATCCAAACACACATCTTTTAAGCCTGTCTGTACCTGTTTGGATAAAAACTTAAAAACATCTTTCATGTCTTTACCTTTTTCTTTTTCACCTATGCATAGAATCGGCTTTAAGCCATTCCCAAGGACTGCTTTTAATTTTCTGTTTATCATCACATCGTCTTCCATAAATATACTTCTTCTTTCAGGATGTCCCAATTCGATATAAGTGCATCCTGCATCCTTTAGATGAGCAGGACTTACTTCACCGGTAAACGCTCCTTCATCCTTCCATCCGCTATTCTGGGACCCGTATTTGAGTTTTGGAGAAGTTATTATGCTTTTAAGAGAAAAAAGTGGTAAAAAAGTAGGCAGGAAAAATACTTCAATATCCTGTTGCTCATTTATTCCGTTTAAGACAAATTCATTTAGCTTTTTGGCATAAGCAATACTCTCACTAACATTTTTATTCATTTTCCATGATGCGCCGATCAGTGTCTTTGAATTTGCTTTTACCACTTGCCCTCCAGTATAGATTTAGAAATTTATATATTTTTTATTTCAAACTATTTATTATTTTAAGATACCTCTGATACTCCTCATTCCATATTTCAGTATCATGAGGTTCATATTTGATGACTTCTGAAGAAGCGAGACTGATTTTTCTTCCTTCTTCAATGTTTTTTATTTCACCATCAGCTTTTAACTGCATCAACAGATTTCCTACAGAAGTCGTCTCTGTCGGGCCGGCAACAGCCTGCAACCCTGTTGCATCAGATATCCACTGACAAAGTAATCTATTCTGGGTACCTCCCCCCACAAGGTGCAGTAATTCCAGATTCTGCCCTGTAAATTTTTCCAGGAGACTTAGATAGAATTTAAATTTAAAAGTAAGGCTTTCATAAACACACCTGGCTACTTCACCAATGCTTCCAGGCTCTTTTTGACCTGTTTTTTTACAATATTCCCTGATGATCTGGGGCATATCTGTTTGGGGTTGCATAAACTGAGGTTCTTCAATATTTATAAGTGAAGCAAAGGCTCCAGCTTTTTTTGAAAGTTTTACTATTTCATCCCAGGATATCTCCTTATCTTTCAACCATCTTTCCCTGCATTGCTGGATCACCCAGAAGCCATTTATATTTTTTACAAATATATTAGTGTCCTCAACTCCTGCTTCATTGGAAAATACAGCATCAAATATCTCATCACTAATAAGTACTTCACGGTTTTCCAGTCCCATACAGGCCCAGGTGCCTAAACTTATAAATGCCCAATTTTTCTTATTATCTATTACAGGTATCCCGGCCACAGCTGATGCGGTATCATGAGTTGAAGGAGCAATAACTGGAAATGCCTCTATTCCCAGTTCACTTGCGACTTCACTGGAAATATTGCCTATCTTTTCTCCAGGAAAAACCATCTTTGGAAATATTTCCCTGGGGAGATCCAGCCTTTTAAAAATAGTATCCTCTATTTTTCCTGCTTTCTGGTTATACATGATGCTGGTAGTAAACCGGGTAAACTCATTAACTTTTTTTCCGGTAAGAAAATAGTTAAAAATATCGGCAATCGACTGGTAAGTCTTTGCATTTTTTATAGATGTAGAATCATTTATCTTGAGCGAGTATAATTGAAAAACATCATAAAACGGAATACACAACGCTCCTGTCAGGTTCCATAGTTCTTTCTGGGAAATGATCCCAAATAAGCTCGTACTATCTTTTCCACTCTGTTTATCACGGTAATTGATTGGATTAGAGATCAATTTACCCTGGCTGTCAAGGAGTCCGAAATCAGCCCCCCATGTATCTATTCCCATTGATATTATGTCTTTATATTTCTTTACAGAAGACTGGATACCTATTTTTAGTTCGGAAAAGAGCCTAAGCATATCCCAGTAAAGTGTCCCTCCAGCAAATACCGGACGGTTTTCAAATCTGTGTGTAACTTCCATATCAAACCTGAATCCATCAAAACTTGCAACAGCTGCTCTTCCATTGCTGGCTCCATAATCAAAAATAAGATAATTCTTTTTATTCATTTTTTTAAAATACCTCCTGATCAACCCTCTGATATTAGCTTGCGATCCCATAAATATTTTTTATTTTAATTCAATCATCTACTTAAATCTATTTATTTAATGATTAATAATTTCACTTATCTAATATTTCATTAAGCTTAAAACGGTAATACTTAAAATTATCCCAGGTTACATCTGCAGATACGGCATGGTCGACATGGGGTATATATCCTCCCTTTGCAGTAACTGAGACCACTCTAGATATTTCCTCATCTATTGACTCCCTGGTAGAGTCTGCAAAGAGCGCCTTCTTGTTAAACCCCCCTAAAAGTTTAAGCCCTGGATACTGCTGGCGGATCTCTACCAGATCATTTACAGCTTCAATAGGAAAAATCCCGTTTACGCCTACTTCGATCCATAAAGGAATGAGCTCGTCTATGAGTCCATCACAATCAACTATTATATTTTTTATATTATACTGCTTAAGAAAATCAATAAATTCTATATAATATGGCGATAAAAATTCCCTGAACATCTCTCTGGATATAAAAGAGCCTGAACGATAAGCCATATCTTCCAATATGAATATACAATCGATTTCAATATCTTTAAGGATAAGGGACCAATAATCCTTTACATAGTCCAGGTAGAACCTATTTATATTCTTTATCAGAGTGGGGTCGTCAAATAGACTGGTCATATAACCGACTTCCCCCATCAGGTGTCTTGCCAGAAAGGAGAATCCGAATGGATTGCCACCCAGCCTGATCGGAAATTCCCTATATTTCAAATATTTGACCAGATCGTCCCAATTATCCGGAAGCCTGATTTGAAAATTATCATCATAATATTCTTTATAATCATTAAAATCTTTTGAATTTTTTATAGGGTAGTCCAGGACCAAAGGAATACCTGCACATTCCTTAGAAACTTTATTGGTGATTCCATATTTATCTGTATATACCTTTTCTTTTTCATTATCTTTAATGATCGTTGATCCAAGCCGCGGGCTTATATCAAAAGGAAATTTTACCAGGTATGAGTCAAGCTTAAAATACGGAAGCACATTCCTGTCTATCAGCTCATCGTTTTCAGGATGTAGCGCCACAGCTCCTCTTACTAAATCACCATCTAAGACATTGTCGGGTATATTATCTAATCTGGGAAGACCCTGGTCAAACCAGGTTCTGATGGTGCCGGCCCAATACCCAAATTCGGCTTTCATATTAGGAGAATTATCATCAAAGCTCATTACTGCATTAAACTTTTCCCTGGAATTCATAAGAAACACCTTTCATTTTTTAAGTCAATGAATATTGTGACCGCTCAAACTATTTTAAAGAAAAAGTCAGAATCAGATATTTTATCATTATGACCCTCCTTAAAAAATTCTTAAATTATTTATTTGTCATTAAGCTTTTTAAGTACTTCCTTAGTTATTTTATCGACAAGGGAATTCTGAGATTTATTATCAGTCCCCTTCCCTGTCTGGTTATTTTATACAGTCTCTTTACCAAAAGCGTCCCTGTAGACAAACCCGGGATTGCATACATCTTTTGAATATTCTATCGAAGCTATCTCTTCTTTGCTAAACCTTCTTTTTATTGAAAAATCTGCATTTGATTCATTTCCAAACATGTTTGACGGTATACAAGTATCTTGGCACAATTATTTGCAACCTCTGTGTACATAAAAGCATCATTTATAGTACCTCCTGCGGTAAATGTACCATGATAGGGAAGACTACATATAAGTGGAGCTTCGGGGTCTATATCTCTTCTTTTCCTGAAGTTGATTACTACTTCCTCTGCCTGTTCCTTAGAACCCGGAAGTGCTTCCGGCGTGTTTGTTATTGTTTGCTCTCCCAGAACAGCTCTCGTGCCCTCAGATACAGCAGGAAGGCCCATGTGAGCTGCTCCGAATGTCATTATAAATATGGGGTGTCCGTGTATCACGGCTCCTATATCAGGAAAATTATGGTATATATAGTAATGCATTGCTGCTTCCCTTGATATTGCATCTGCTTCTCCAATAATTGGCACCTTACATAGATCTGTTACTATGATATCATCCTTTTCCAGCTGCCATTGCTTATCATGACCGGTCCTTCTGGGATTTATATATATTATCTCCATCTCTAACCGATATGTTCCCTCCGGAAGAATCTGTAAATTCCCTGTCATAAAGCATCCTTCCTATCTCACAAATAGATCTTCTGATGTTTCTTATATCTGTCATCTTTGTTACCCCTTAATTTTTTAAAAATAATATATAGAAGTTCTACACTATTCAATTATTTTACCATAATTAAACTAGGATATTATTAGATTTTTAATGAAAAAATTGCAGTATTGTGTGCCTTGCCGGTCTTCTCAGTTATTTTTCACCAAAATATCCGGCATTCAGCGACCTGATACTGATGGATGTGGGATAGCAAAGATGGTCACTAGAATAGTCCAATATTATCTGATCAACATATATTTACGAATTTTTTGATCAGTAATGGATCAAATTGGATACCTGAGTATTTTTCTAATTCTATTATAGCATTATCCCTGCCTATAGCTTTCCTGTAAGGACGGTTATTTGTCATTGCATCATAAGCATCGACTATTGATACTATCCTGGAGTTTATAGGTATTTTTTCTCCTTTTAATCTGGCTGGATAACCTCTTCCATTCCACCACTCATGATGGTGAAGTATAGGCTTTGCTATGGTAGATAGTCCGTTTGACGATTTAGCTATTCGAAAACCGATCTCCGAATGTTTCTTCATCAATCCCCATTCTTTAAAGCTTAATTTATCAGGTTTTAATATTATATTATCCGATATACCAATTTTCCCAATATCATGCAGCGTTGACAATAATCTAAGATCATTTATTGAACTATCCTGGAACATTAATTCCTTCCCTAAAGACATTACGCCATCCCTCATTCTCCTGACATGCTCTACAGTTTCGAAGTTTCTTTCCTCAAGAGCTTTCTCAAGAGAAAATATAAGCGAGCTTTGTGGGCTTTGCTTTTTCATTAATTTATTTCTATACATCTGATCATCAGCATCTTTTATAACAGAATTTATCTCCTGGGATATTTCTGTTTTGCTTGAGACTCCGATAGATATGCTTAAGGGAAGTATTTTATTACCTTCTTTTTTGCACGCTATTTTTATTCTATCAATTATCTTCAGTACTTCATTTGTTGGGGTTGAAGGTAGCAATATTGCAAACTCATCCCCGCCATATCTGGCAATTATATCCTCACTCCTGAAGCAATATTTGAAAATATCAGCTATTTTTTTTATTAATTTGTCTCCACTTTCATGCCCAAAAGCATCATTGATCAATTTGAGCCCATCAATGTCTGCAATAACTACAGTCAAAGGCAACTGTCTTTTTTTATTTAACCTTTTTAGCTCTGCTTCAAAAAACGCCCTATTGTAGAGACCAGTTAGCTTATCATGAAATGAAATATACTTTATCTTATTTTCAAATACTTTTTTTGAAGTAATGTCTCTTACTATACCATTACAAATAATATCCCTATTGTGATTGAAATCCTTATTGAAAGATACTTCTATCCATGCCTTACTTCCGTTTTCTCTTTCAATTTGCTTTTGCAGGAAATTCTTTTCGTTTGAACTGTTTGGGATCTCCTCATTTACAGTATCTAGAATTTCTTTTATATAACCATTATTAACTTCTTTGAAACTGTTATAGCCCATGATTTTAGAAAGTGCAGGATTAAAATCAATTTTACCATTACTCATATTATAACTAAAAATTCCATCTGATGACTTCTCAAATAATAGCCTGAACTTTTCTTCACTTTCCTTTAGGATATTTTCTGTAACTTTTTTTTCTGTAATATCTCTTAAAATAATAGTTTTTCCCGCATATCTTTTAATCAAATCAAAAAGATTAAAAATATTTAGATCATAGGTCTTTCCATTTATACAAAATGTTTTTAGTTCTTTGTAACCAGCTGCCTGATGATTAAAAGATTTTAATTTAATATCTAAACCTGGTAATACCAGTTCTATGTTTTTACCGATCACACCATTAGAATTAATATCAAAATAATTCTGGAAAGCCTTATTCATATATAAAATACTATTATTCTTATCTAAAAGGATTACTCCATCATCCACACTATCAATAACACATGAATTATCTATATTAACGATCTCCCCATCTTTGGTCCTGTATAATATAATCGATACTATCAAACAACCTGCTGCTATAGTGAACGGTATTATATCAAGATAAGGGTAGGGCCTATAATTAAATAATGATAAAATAGCAATCATCATTGGACATAATATTAAAACCATCGCAGGTATCAATGCCTTCCATTGATAATTATAATTCGATCTCCTGTTTATTGAATTCAAAAAGACAATGCTAAATAATAATAAGATAAAAGCATATGACATTATTATCCAATACCACGGTCCATAGCCTATTTCCAGAATCATCAATGAATCAATTACTTTTATGTTTATATTTTTTAATATGAAGGAATGCAGATTATTACTGTAAAGTAGAATGGCTGATATTGCCGGGATCACCCACAACATTATCATTCCTATTTTATTTAGCCATCTTTCGCGGCCTGAATAATGTATTGAAAAAATAAATAGAGCTATAGAGAATATAAAAATACTTGTAATTTGAATCTTGATCCAGAATAGTTTGATTTCCGTATCCATAAATCCCAATTCAAGGAATTTAGAAATAAACCACGATAGACTTCCAATAGCCATAAAAAGCCTTATCCTCCAATATTTTTTTAATCTGGAAGATTTATATATCACTGCTACTACAATTAAGGATGCAACTATTAGAGTTATTAACTCCTTATAATAAGGAATATGTTGCCATATCATATTTTCCCCTCGTAAAATAAAAAAACCGACTAAATTAGCCGGTTACGCTACTTGCTCCGTTTTCCCCAAGCGTCCAATTTTAGAAAAAACTTCTTAGCATCTAATCACTTAAACACATTAATTCAATATTCAATTGTTTTTATAGTTTAAATAATTATTATTTAATTGTCAATATTATTTTTAATTAAATAATTATTATATATTTATTATATATATGAAATAATGTTTTTATAATGATTTAAAAAATGTTTAAATAAAAAAAACTTGAATGACCGTATTCGAATTGGAGGCGACACCCCGTATCGTTAAGGTTGGTAGTAGAATTGAAAAAAGTAAAAGAAAACAGTCCACTAAATTAAAGATTAAATGATTATGGTTAGAGTCCCCTATGGGCTACTACGTTTGACTCATCAGATTAAAAGTCCTTAAAACTATAGAAACACTATCTATCCATAGACACCACATTAAAAATATCACAAAATTAAAATTCACTTCATAATAAAATAAAATTATATTATTATAAAACCATAATATTTCTTGATTACTTTTTTATTAAGTATTATATGGAGATAATAATGTTACTTGGAGACCAACCCATATCTAATAGTTCCCAGGATCAACTGGACAGAGCTGATTTTTGCAGATATCTGGCAAAAGCTATATCAAGTTATAATGTGCCAGATTGCATAGTCTTGGGTTTAATGGGTAGCTGGGGTTCAGGCAAAAGCTCAATGCTCAATATGATTATAGAATTTCTCGATAAAACATCAAGAAACCTGAACAGTTCATCGAGACCTATCATAGTAAGATTTAATCCCTGGAATTATCCCGAGCATAATAAGATCTTGATGCAGTTTTTTTATAATCTCTCTTTAAAATTGAAATCCAAAAGACTAAAGAAATTCCAAAGACTTGGTGATCAAGTATTAAGATATGCTGATTCTTTTATTCCTTTTAATGTTTCAGTTGCTTCCTTAAGAAAATCAATTTCTTTAAAACTAAAGAATAAAGACAAAAAGAGTATTGATTACAAGAAAGAAAAATTAATTAAAGGATTCCAGCAGTTAAAGAATAAAATCATAATCATAATCGATGATGTTGATAGATTAGGTAAAGATGAAATAAAACAGATAATACAATTAACCAAAGCTTTTGGTAATTTTCCTAATATTATATATATTGTCGCTTTTGATAGAGAGATCGTCTCCCGTTCTCTTTCTGATGAAAATATGAAAAATGGTGAAGAATACCTTGAGAAGATTATACAGGTTCCATTTGAAATCCCTACAATTCCCAGGGATAAAGTGCTTGGGATACTTGAATTCCAATTAACTGAAGTGCTAAACAGTGTTCCAAAAAAAACAATAAACCAGGAATACTGGAATAATATATACTACGGCTCTATACAATATTTTTTTAATACAATAAGGGATATCAATCGTTATATAAATACTTTAAAAATCAGTATGCCTTTTATAATAACTGAAGTAAATCCTATTGATTTTATTGCAGTTACATGCTTGCAGGTATTTTTACCAAGCGTATATCTTGGGATTAAAAATAATAAAGAACTACTCACAAAAACGCCTAAACAATTTCAAAAAAATTTAGAAAATGAGGCAGATTATGGTATCAAAAAAACGGTAAGTAGCTTAATTGAAACAGTACCAAAAAAACAGCAAGATCACATAAAATATTTCTTATCTTATCTTTTCCCGGTATTAAAAGGTGTCTTTAATTGCCAGACAGTAGGAACAGAAGTAACGGCAAGAATAGCTCAAAAAGAAAAGAGAATATGTGTTTCAAATTACTTTGATATCTATTTCAGACTCTCTGTGCCCGATTATGAGATAAACCAGGAAGAAATTGAAAACCTAATATATTCAAGTGATTCAGAGACAGAATTTAGCTCCATGTTATTAATGCTAAATAAAAAAGGAAAGATTTCAGTTGCGATAGATAATTTGAAATACAAGATTAAGGATATAGCATTTGAAAATAGGCATAAGGTCATTAACAGCCTTTTAGATATATCTGACCGTTTTAAAATAGATAATGCCAGCTCTACTAAATATAATGAAATCGTATATTTGTGTTTGGATCTTCTATTTAGGATCGATGATGAGGAAGAGAGATTTAGGGTACTTGAAAATGCAATTAAAAATGCCCGTAGCCTTTATATTTCAACAGAGTTAATAATAAAATTAGCTAATGAAAGTAAAAAAGGAGAATTTTTAATTGATGGTTTCAAAGTCCTTATTTTGGAAGATTTGATGGTACACAAAATAAGGAACTGGGTAAAAGGTGAAAAAATAAATGAAAATTTAAAGTTTCATGCCATCCTTTATAATTGGGCAGAATTAGAGAGTAAAAAACAGGTAAAGAAATTTTTAAATAAATATATTGAGAAACATGAAGGATTCCTATCATTTATTTCATCAAATCTTGAAAAGAAATATGTGATTAAAAATAGTGGACAGCTGCCAGTTTTAGAATTTGATATGGATACAGATAAAATTGTTGATTTTATCGATATGCCCATGGATAAATTGAAATTAAGAGTCAAATCTTTGATCAATTCGAAAGATTTCGATAAATTAAAAAATGAGGAAAGAGTAGCACTGAAAATATTTTATAAAAAAGCAATTTAGACTTACATGGTTTTATTATCTGGTTTCAACTAAGCTACAATATATAGTCTATTAAAAGTGAAGTTTCTATAAATCATTACTTTAAAGAATTAGTATTATGTAATTACACATTTACATATAAATTGGAGGCGGCACCCGGACTTGAACCGGGGATAAAGGTTTTGCAGACCTCTGCCTTACCACTTGGCTATGCCGCCTTTAATCACAGAAAGATATTATAAAATAAAAACCAATAAAAGTTAAGACACCAATTTTAAAAACAATACCACTAGAAGATGCCGTCTATTATTTCACCGCACTTACTACATTTTCCATTTTTCATATTATTACTGATTATAGAAAATCCTGATCTCACTAGAATTGACTCCCCGCATTTAGCGCAGACTGTATTCTCATATCCACTATCCCTGATATTTCCACCATAAACGTATTTTAATCCGGCATTTTTTCCAATTTCGATAGCAC
>CAZKVA010000034.1:0-13884 GCA_964556035.1 uncultured Actinomycetota bacterium | reverse complement strand
ACTTTTATAAAATAAACTTTTAAAAAAAATACCTTAAATGGTTTTGGTCCTTACTCCCAATCTTTAGGCTTATTATACAAATATACTGTTAGGACTAATTCAGTATATACAACCCTTCATATTTTTATTGAATGTATAACAGCTTTATTATTTATGCCGGTTGCCGGGTTATGTTCCAACTAACCAGGTTCTATCCGCACTGGAAAATCACACACATTCAAACTATAAATCACCTATTTATCCGTTCCCCTGTAAAAAAAGGCTTCCCATATATCACGTGGTCCTCCTTTAAGTCTGCCAGGGTCTACCCCGGCTATTCCCTTATTTCGGATAAGGTCCATATTCCCTACATCACCAGATGTGTTAATATTAAAAAAATTATAGATATCTATTTTCTCTTCCCTTAGCTTTGTGCTGCCTATCCATTTGACTTCATCGTCCCCCAGTATTTCAATTATTTTATATATTCCATTCTTAATACATGTTCTTATCTGTTTAATATACTCTTTTGAATATATACCGCAGAGAGCTTCGATACCTCTAAGGTTTCTAATGAGAACAGCATCTTTTCCGGACTCTTCTGATGTCCGCGTTAAAAGTTGTAAAACCCTGAAAGAAATAAAAGGCATGTCTGAGGCAAGCACCAGGCAGTTTTTATTTTTAGCTTCCTTGAGCCCGCTGTAAATACCTGCCAGTGGGCCTATTCTTTTACCATTAGGACTGGTCTCTGCATCATCGACTACAATCTTTACATCCGGTTTCTTCCAATCATACTCAGACGGTACAGGACTTTCATCACTAGCAGATAGCGAAACAGCGTCGATCTTGCCGGATTTTGAATTTAAAAGCATTCTCTGGTACTTCTCCATCCTGTCAAATACCTGTGCAATATAGGGGAAGTTTTCTTTACTTGAAGATATCAATATCTCGGTACAGAAAAACCCCATCTTTATGATCTGGTCAGCAAGCAGGGGTATACCTTCAAATTCTAATTTTATTTTATTTATGCCAAACCTGGTACTCTTGCCGCCAGCCAGGAGTATTCCGGAAAAGTCCATATTATTATAGGTAGGAGCCTGTCCAAAAACTGGATCTTGGCTTGTTCTTGGACAGGCTCCTGGTAGGTTAATGTTTGAAATGCCTTTTTCCTGTAAACACCATAGGTATCCTGTATTTATCGCAAGTCTCAATCGTTTCCTCATCATTTACGGAACCGCCCGGTTGTATTATGGCAAGTATACCGTTCTGGGCCGCAAGCTCTGCGACATCTTTAAACGGGAAAAATGCATCTGAAGCCATTATTGAGCCTTTGCATCTTCCTGAAGATTTGTTTACTGCAAGTTTTGCGGCGTCTATCCTGCTCATCTGTCCTACACCAACACCAACCGTGCTTCCATGTGCTGCAAGGACTATTGCATTGGATTTTACATTCTTGACTATCTGCCAGCCGAATAATAGGTCCTTCCATTGATCTTCAGTGGGTCGTATCTTTGTTACGACTTTCATTTGGCTTCTGTCATCGGTGCCTTCATCAAGGTCCTGTATGATCATTCCGCCATCAATGCTTTTAAGGTCCACATTGTTTAAGGTAAAATCATCAGATTTTATCCTGTTAATATTTTCTTTAAGGTCAAAGTCTATCTTGAGTATCCTTAAGTTTGGTTTCCCTGAATGGATCTTCAGGGCTTCCTGGTCAAAGTCAGGAGCGATAAGGACTTCAACATAATTATCGGAAAGACGTTCGGCTGCTTCCTTTGTCCACTTCATATTGCTTGCTACGACACTTCCAAAAGCTGATACCGGATCACATTCATATGCCCTCTGATAAGCTTCGGCTATACTGCTTCCTACTGCAACACCGCATGGATTATTATGCTTCATAACTGATACACAGGATCCTGCAAATTCTTTTACTATGAAAAATGCAGCATTAGTGTCCAGTATATTATTATATGATAGTTCCTTTCCCTGCAGCTGAACGGCATTTACCAGGGTATCCTTTCCCGCCAGTGGGGACCTGTAATAAGCTGCCTTCTGATGAGGGTTTTCCCCATATCTAAGATCCTGTATTTTCTCAAAAACAAGGTTCAGACGTGAAGAAAATCCGCCTCCCCCCATTCCTATCTCAAGTCCGGGTTTTACCATTATACCTGTATCCGGATAACCGTCTTGCTTTCCGCTAAGATACTCAAAGATCACACTATCATATTCACAAGTATGCTGAAATGCCTTTACTGCTAGAGAAAAAAGAGTATCGCCAGAGAGTTTCCCAGAATTCTTTTCAAGTTCACCTGAGATCATGGAATAGTCACTCGGGTCGACAATAACTGCCACGCTGCCATTATTCTTTGCAGCACTTCTTATCATCGTGGGACCGCCTATATCAATATTTTCTATGGCATCCTCTAATGTGACATCCGGTTTTGAGATTGTTTCCTTAAAGGGATAGAGATTTACTACAACCATATCAATTGGAAGTATCCCGGCTGCATCGATCTCCTCCATGTGTTCCTTCTTATTCCTGTCTGCCAGTATACCTCCATGGATCATGGGATGAAGAGTCTTTACCCTGCCTTCCATCATCTCTGGAAAACCTGTTAGCTCATCTACTTTCTTTACTTTTATTCCTGCCTCCGAGAGCTTTGCATAGGTCCCTCCTGTAGATATAATCTCTACTCCTGCTTTCTCCAGGGTGCATGCGAAATCGACTATCCCTTTTTTATCGGAAACACTTATAAGGGCTCTTTTTACCTCTATCATTTTAAATACCTATCTGCCATATTGATATTGATTTATCACTCCGGAAGTATTTCTACTTTCCTGCCTTTTATTTTAAGCTTGTCCCCGCAAAAAAGTTTGACTGCCTGGGGATATATTTTATGTTCGACCTTGTGCATCTTTTCCTCGAATTTTTCCAGGGTATCTTCCTGGCCTATAAACACGGAAGCCTGTATTATTATGGGGCCATTATCAAGTTCTTCGTCTACAAAATGTACAGTGACTCCGCTTATTTTTACTCCATACTCAAAAGCATCCTTTATCCCGTGAGTACCTTTAAATGAAGGCAGTAGTGCGGGATGGATATTTAGGATCCTGTTTTTATATTCACCTAAAATAAGAGGGGTCAGGAGGAACATATATCCTGCAAGGACTATCAGGTCTATTTTTTCTTCTTTAAGGATCTTAAGTGTCTCTACTTCAAAATTCTGGCGGTTGACAAACCCTGAAGGATCTATGGATTCTGCCCTTATATTGTGCTTTTTAGCCCTTTTTAAGGCAAATGCGCCAGATTCATTGCTGAATACAAGAGCTATATCGCCACCAAGGTCTCCGTCAGTATTAAAATCAATAAGAGCCTGGAGATTGGATCCGAAACCTGAAGCAAATACTGCAATTTTTTTTCTCATCATCTCCCTCAAGATCCTATCTTAGAGCCTACTTCACATATACTTTCCCTGTACCGCCGGTTACTTCACCAAGAAGTATTATGTCCTCACCTCTGGTCCTGACACATTCCCTTAAGTCATCGATACTGGAAGGACTTATGACCATTACCATGCCTATCCCCATATTGAATACATGAAACATCTCTTCTTCAGAAATATTTCCCATATCCTTAAGCGCCGTAAAAACTGGAGGGACTTCCCATCTATCCTTATATATGACAGCATCCATACTTTTGGGGATTATACGGTCTATATTATCGTAAAATCCTCCTCCGGTTATATTGGCGATCCCTTTTACTTCTATTTTATCATTATCAAAGATCTCTTCAGTTGTCGGGGAATATAATCTTGTAGGAGCAAGGAGCAAACTTTTAAGTTTTTTGCCCTCTGCCCATTCCGGCTTGCTCTCAAGATCAAGCCTTTTAGCCTCAACTATTTTCCTGACAAGTGAAAATCCATTGGAATGAAGGCCTGAAGATGCAAGCCCTACTACTATATCTCCCTTACTTACCAGAGAGGGTTTTAATATGCTGTCCCTTTCGACTATACCCACTGCAAATCCTGCAAGGTCCACCTCATTATCAGCATACATATCAGGCATCTCTGCGGTTTCTCCGCCCAGAAGAGCTGTGCTACAATATTTGCAGGCATTCGCCACTGATGTAATAATGGAACTTATCTTTTCCTGATCTATCCTGCCGCATGCAATATAATCCAGGAAGAACAGCGGTTTGGCCCCGCAGCAGATCAGGTCATTTATACTCATTGCCACAAGGTCCTGGCCCACGCCATCATAGATGCCTGTTTGCCTGGCAAGTATCAGCTTTGTACCTACTCCATCCGTGGAGGATGTAAGCACAGGATCTTTATATTTGCCTGCATCAAGATTGAAAAGGCCGCAAAATGAAGAAGGATCACTTAGAACATTTTTATTATGTGTTGACTTGATTATTTTCTTTAGGCCGGACAGCATGCTATTGGCTTTTCCGATATCCACCCCGGAATCCTTATAGGTGAACCCGCTATTTTTGGAATCATTATTCTCAGGCATTGGAAGAGATCTTTTCCTCCTTGTCCAATGAAAATTTGTCATAATCAAGATTCTCCTGGCTCTGGACCGGATAATCCCCATTAAAGCATGCAAAACAGAATTTGTCCCTGGATTCCCCTATGGCCCTTTCCAGCCCGTCTATGCTCAGATATCTCAAACTGTCAATACCTAGAAATCTTCTTATATCTTCAACTGTCTTATGATTGGCAATGAATTCTTTTTTTGTAGCCATGTCTATTCCATAATAACAGGGAAATAGTAGCGGTGGTGAGCTTATCCTCATATGTACCTCTCTTGCTCCTGATCTATACAGCATCTTTACTATCTTTCTTGAGGTGTTTCCCCTTACTATGGAATCATCAACGACTACTACCCTTTTATCTTTTATTATTTCTTTGAGTGGATTCAGTTTCAGTCTTACACTTATTTCCCTTACTGCCTGGTCAGGCTGGATAAATGTCCTTCCTATATACCTGTTTTTTATAAAACCTTCTGCATATGGTATCTTTGAAGCAGCAGAGTATCCGATCGCTGCCGGGGTTCCTGAATCGGGAACGGATATAACAATATCAGCATCCACCATAGATTCTCTTGCAAGCTGCTTACCCATCCTGTGCCTGACCTTAAACATGTTCTTACCATGTATATAGCTGTCAGGACGTGCAAAATATATGAGTTCAAAAACGCACATGGATATCCTGTCAACCGGAATAAGCATCTGTGACCTGATTCCGTCCTTATCGATAACGATTATCTCTCCCGGGTCCACTTCCCTAATAAATCTGGCATCTACTATGTCCAGGGCGCATGTCTCAGAAGCTATGATATAATTTCCATCAAGGCTTCCAAGCACCAGCGGCCGGAATCCGTGAGGATCCCTTATTCCAAACAGTTTATCTTTCGTAAGTATCAGTAGGGAATATGAACCTTTGAGCTTGGAAGTCGCTTCTTTTATCGCCTCTTCTATATTTTCGCAGGAAGAACCTTCAATAAGGGATGCTATGACCTCCGTATCGGTTGTTGTCTCGAATTTGATCCCCTGTGCAGCTTGTTTTTTTCTCAGCTCGCTTACATTAATAAGGTTTCCATTATGGGCCACAGCAAAGCTTTCATTCTTAAACATCCTGTATATCGGCTGGGAGTTTTCCCAGACGTTTTTACCTCTTGTGGAATAGCGGGTATGACCGATTCCTATGTATCCCATAAGAGGTACAATATTTTGTTCATTGAAAACCTGGGCAACAAGTCCAAGGTCTTTAAAGACTAGAATATCGTCTCCATCAGATACAGCTATGCCGGCACTTTCCTGTCCGCGGTGTTGAAGTGCCTGGAGACCGTAAAATATAATATCTGCTACTTTTTTTTCAGGTGCATAGATCCCGAAAACACCGCATTCATCTTTTATCCGTTCCCCTGGTATAAACACTTCTGCATCTGTGCTATTGGTTTTTTTATCAATATTTATATTTACCATTTTTCCCTATTTCGCGCCTATCTACTGTATGATCAAGCAAGACTTTCAAATATAACTCTATTCTAATCTATTATCCAGTGCACTCCAATAAAAACCGAAATAATATTATATCAAATATATAATATTGGTAAATCCAGTTCCCTTATATTTTTCAAATACGCCCCATCAATGGTCGTCGCACCATTTCCTGGCATTCTGGAACATCTTTAGCCAGGGTGAGGCTTCAAGCTTTCCTTTCCAGCCCCCGGGCATCCAGGGCCACTGCCAGTCCAGAAATGTTCTTTCGGGATGAGGCATCATAGCAAGATGCCTGCCGTCAGGTGAACATAATGAAGATACTCCTTCCGGGGAACTATTGGGATTAAAAGGATATTTTTCAGTGGGAATTCCCTTATCATCCAAAAATGTTGTCGGAACCAGTCCCTTAATTTTGATCTTTTCAAAAATATCGCTGTCCGGACAATTAAAGAAACCTTCACCGTGATTTATCCATACTCCGAGCCTGGAACCTTCCATACCTTCAAGCATTATTGAAGGGCTGCTGTTTATTGCTACTGTGACCCACCTGGATTCTAACCTTCCGGAAGGATTAGCTATAAACCTTGGCTGTTTTACTTCTTCGAGCCCCTTCCATGGCACCCAGCCTAAAAGGGCCATCAGCTGACATCCATTACAGACTCCCAGGGAGAATGTGCCGTATCTCTCGTAAAATCTGTCGAACATACTTTTAAGTCCTGGATTAAATCTTATGGTGCCGGCCCAGCCTTTTGCACTGTCAAGGACATCAGCATATGAAAAACCGCCTACAAATACCGCACCCCTGAAATCATCAAGTGTCACTGCACCTGATAATAAGTCGGTCATCGCCACATCCCATACTTCAAAGCCGGCCATATAAAATGCTGAGGCCATTTCCCTGTCTCCATTACTACCTTCCTCGCGGAGTATAGCTACCTTTGGCTTATCTTTTTGTTTCAGGATCTCCTCAGAAGTGCTGACAGGCGTAAAACTCAGCCTGTATTCAGGATTATTCCTCTTATGTGAAGCGGCCTGCTCTATGGCAAGTCCCGGATCCATCTGCTGCTTTTCGAGTTTATCACTTATCTCTTCCCACCAGCACAGAAGTGTGCCGGTATCTTTCTTGACAACAGTCTTATCTTCTGACCTGATTATGATCTTTCTGTCTTCCAATGTATCTCCAAGCGGTATGAGTCTGGTCCCGTGATCTAATAGCACTTCAACTATCTCTTTCTCATTGCCCGGACTGTATTCTATTACAAGTCCAGGCTCTTCGGAAAAGAGCTGGCTGATAATACTGTCACTTGATACAGGGAGATCTATTTTAATTCCACAATTTCCCGACATGGCCATTTCTATAATAGTGGTAATAAGACCTCCGTCACTTCTGTCGTGCCCGGAAAGCACAAGACCTCTTTCAATAAGTTTCTGGACAGCATTAAAGGTACTGGCAAGTCTTAGGGGATCATCTACATCAGGAGAGACTCCTCCGAGTTCCCCAAGTGCCTGGGCCAGCGCGGAACCTCCCATACGGTTTTTACCGTCTGAGATATCTATCAATGCCAGCTTGCTTCTACCTGGCATTTTTATATCAGGCGTTATTACTTTCCTTATATCCGGAACGCTTGCGTAAGCGGATATGACTACTTCATTGGGAGCCTTCACTATCTCGTCTTTTACCTGTGCAGCCATAGACACGCTGTCCTTGCCTCCATCAGCTGCGATCCCGAGATCTTTCATCATGCTGCTAATGGCTATTGCTGCTTTTAGAAGTTCAGCTCCTTCTCCGGGGAGTTTTGCCGGCCACATCCAGTTCACCGAACATTTAATATCTTCAAGGCTGCTTATCTTTGCCCATACCATATTTGTGAGTGCTTCCGCAACTGACATCCTTGCACCTGCGGCGGCGTCCACCATTATCTTTAGCGGCTGCTCCCCTATTGAGATCGCAGCGCCGGTATGGCCAAAATGGCTCTGTGCGGTAACTGCTACATCGGATACAGGAAGCTGCAATGGCCCGCAGCATTGCTGACGGGCGATAAGACCGGTAACGCTCCTGTCGACTTTTCGCACAAGAAACCCCTTGGAACCTACGGAAGGAAGCTTAAATACCATCCTCAAGGCATCTTCTACGGAAAGATCCCGGGCAATATCAAGTTTTATTAAGGGTTTTTCAATGCTTTCAAGCTCGAATGTCTTCTGCGGTATATCTAAAAGTATCTGTCCAAGATCAAGGTCAACAGGAATAGTGCCGTCATCTTTGTCATGGACCACTATTCTTCCGTCTCCGGTTATCTCTCCAAGGCTTTCGAGGTTTACCTTTTCCCTGTCACATATGGACTGGAGAAGATCAAGTTTCCCCGCGGGGATAAGGAATGCATTTCTTTCCTGATATTCTGCGCTCCATATCTCAAGGACTGACATCGTCCGGTCCCCGAGCTCTATATTCCTTATCTCTATTCTTCCGCCTGCTGGTTCGACTATTTCCGTCAGCACATTACAAGGGCCGCCTGCCCCCTGGTCATGAACACTTAATATGGGATTCTCGTCACCCATTTCAATACATGCCCTGATAACACGGTTAAGTTTTTGTTCCATCTGGGCATTACCCCTCTGGACAGCATTAAAATCCAGTTCTTCCCGGGCCTCTTCCTGAATAAGGCTGGATGCGGCACCGCCGCCCACTCCTATCCTGTAGGCCGGTCCCCCTATCTGGATTATAAGCATGCTTCTGTCAGGTTCTTCCTTTGCAGTATGCCTGCTATCCATCTGTCCTATGCCACCGCTAAACATTATGGGTTTTACCCATTCGCGTCTCTGCCCACCCGGGAGTCTCTGCCCAAAAGTCCTTGTAAAGCCCTGTATCACCGGTTCCCCGAACTTATTTCCATAATCCGATGCACCATTACTCTCCCCTATCATGATATCAAGAGGAGCTGCCATATTTGACGGATATATAAAATCTTTATCTTCACCGGGTATACCGTAATCCGGGATATTTAGATTTCCCGTACAGTAGCCAGCGGTACCAGCTATCACAAGTCCCCCTCTTCCGGTAGCCTCAACATCCCTTATTCTTCCGCCTGTTCCCGTCTCGGCACCAGGGAAAGGGGCTATCCCGCTCGGAAAATTATGTGTCTCTGCTGTAAGTATCAGATGATAGGTAGCTTGTTTTTTAATAAATGGCGAAGTCATGCCCGGCCTGGAAGGCATCACCGTAGAAATACTGTAGCCCTTGATTGCGCTGGAATTGTCCTTAAATGCTATAAGACTGTTTGAAGGATTTGCTTCCAGGGGAGCTTGTATAAGTTGAAATAAAGTCTCAGGGACCTCTTTCCCATCAAGGATCAATTTACCTTTAAAGAACCAATGCCTTGAATGCTCGCTATTTGCCTGGCTGAGTTGGAAGCATTCGACATTGCTGGGATTCCGGCCGATCTTATTTGCAAAAAGATCAAAGTAAAAATCTATATCCCAGCTGTCCAGCCCGAGCCCCATCCTATTATTTATCTCTTCAAGTGCCGCAGTGCCTTCCTCCAGGATAGGAACCTTGCATACCTTTTCTGGCATTATTCCGGTCCTGAATGATTCCAGTGGTTTACCGTATAAAGTTTCTGTCATCCTGTCGTGATTTGCACTTATGAATGCTTCCCTGTCAGTATCTTTGCCTGGCAGGTGTCTCCTTGATCTTTCAAGACGGATTATACTGTCAAGACCGCAGGAATGGCATATTGCTACGGCATTTGTAGAATAAGCGGTCTCAAAATTCATGCGGGGACCGAGTTCTATTATATTTCCATTTCTGATGATTGACACCTGTGAAAATTTATCAGGTTCGAAAGTCTCTGAAAGAAGCCAATTAATTGTGTGGATCTCCTGTGACTTAAGTTTACGTGTGGTCTCGATATAGAAGCAATACTCAAGATCTTCTCTGATAGCGCGGTAGAAATGTAGCAATATTATTGTCCTTCCTGCAGCTTAAAGATTCACTTATTATATATTTTTTAATCTGTCGATTATTTCATCTATATATCTTAGATGATAATTGTAGTCAAAAAGTTTCTCAAGCTCTTCTGTGCTGAACAACCCGCTTACTCTTTCATCCCTGGAAATATTTTCCTTAAAGCTTCCTTCATTGTTCCAGGCATCATGGGCTGTTGACTGGACTATCAAATATGCATCATCACGGTCCATTCCCTTATCGATCAAGGCAAGCAATACTCTCTGTGAGAATATTATCCCTCCATATTTCATGAGATTTCGTTTCATATTATTTTCAATAACACCCAGTCCGTCTATAACGAAATATGCCTTATCAAGGATATAATCCAGTATGGCAAAACTATCAGGGAGTATGACCCTTTCAGCTGAAGAGTGTGAAATATCCCTTTCATGCCAGAGAACAATATTTTCCATGGCAGTTATGGTATTTGACCTTAAGACCCTGGCAAGCCCGCCTATCCTTTCACATAATATGGGATTTTTCTTATGAGGCATCGCGGAGGAACCTTTCTGGCCTTTTGCAAAAGGTTCCTCAAGTTCCTTGACATCGGTCCTCTGGAGGTTCCTGACTTCAAGGGCCAGCTTTTCAAGTGTCGCACCGGTAATGGCAAGTGCCGAAACTATCTGCGCATGCCTGTCCCTCTGGATTATCTGCGTGGATACAGGTGCAGGTTTTAGCCCGAGTATGGCACATACTTTCTCCTCAAGTTGTGGATTGGTATTTGCATATGTGCCTACGGCGCCGGATATTTTACCATAACTCATTGACCGCTGGGCAGCCGTCAGTCTTTCAAGGTTTCTGGACATCTCAAAAGCATACATACAGAATTTTAGTCCCAGTGTCACCGGTTCAGCATGTATGCCATGCGTCCTCCCTACCATAACAGTGTGGGCATATTCTTTTGCCTTTTTCTTGAGGAGGTCCAGAAATTTTATCATCTTTTTTTCCACTACTTCAGCAGCATCCAGTATCTGAAGTGATAAAGCCGTGTCCCCTACATCTGAAGAGGTGAGCCCATAGTGAAGATATTTTGATGAATCACCAAGATGTGAGGAAACATCTGTTAGGAATGCTATTACATCATGATGAGTCTTTGATTCGATCTCTTCGATCTTTTTTATATCAAATCTTGATTTAGTATTAATATCTTTTGCAGCTTTTTCGGGGATCATCCCAAGCTCTGCCTGTGCCAGAGCTACTGCTTTCTCTACTTCCAACCATTTTGCAAACTTATTTTCATCCCCCCAGATCTTACCCATTTCTTTTGTAGTATATCTAGGTATCATAAAAATGCCCCCTGCATCATATAGAGTTATAAAAATACCTTATGGACTGGAAAAATATGAGCAATTCAGCCACAAACTATAAATTATAGCAAATAACCAGCATTACTACATCAGTTCTTCGATTATTTTTTCCCGGAAAGACTGATAATTCTCTGAATCATTAAGGTCCAGCAATTCTTCCCCACAATCGAAAAATACCTGGTCATAATCATTAAGGCAGAGTTCGCTGATCTTGAGCAGCCATTTGATCTTGATCTTCCAGCTTTTAAAATCAGTGAGCCAGGTTCTTTCCTTGGTAGGGATCTCATTTTTTATAAACTTTGTTATATTGCTTGACTTCCCGGATACCTGCAGTAGAAACTCATCCTTTTGGGTAAGGCAGGACAGGTTTGCAATACTAATATCCATATCTTTAGCCACTTTACTGTCTCCTGTATCTATTATTTGATCAAATATTTCAAATATAAGTCTTAAAGCTCGCTGCAAATGTCAGATATATCATTGAATGTGTATCCATCAGGCAGATTCTCCAGGGATTGCACTACAAACTCAGAGAAGTTTCTAAATCTTACATAATCAAGTATCTCGTTTTTATCAGCAGGAAGATCCATCTCCGCAAGAGCATTTCTGACTTCAAGATCACATACTATCTTTATATTCTCACATATCTCATCAGTAGAACTATATACTTTATCATCCAGTTTATTTAGGGCTATTTTGGATGCCTCACTTATATCCGAATTTTTATCTATATAATCTAATATCTCTGATTTTTCCTTCGGCAGCTTGATCTCCTTTATGGCGCCCATTATCTCGGTATTACAGAAAATAGCCATTATCTCCTACCTATAGATCCTTTGATAAAAACCATTAATATTTCTCCGGTTTTATTTAAAAAATTGCACTATTTCAAGTACTCTGAAAGAAAACTTTTAACTTCCTCATCATCTGCCAGCAAATAACTTATACCGTCTATATTTGCAGGCTGTGTCGGTATGGTAACCCGGTCTATATCCTTATTTGAGAATAATAACACAAAACCAATGGAACAAAAATCCCATATGGTAAAATCCGATCTTGTCTCCTCATTTAAAACTTTAAATATATCAGATGCATCATTAAATGGATTCAAGATCTTCGAGATGGTGGAAAGGTTTGCCTTTTGCTTGATCAGTTCATTAAGAAGATACTGCTGCCGGTCCATACGGTCAAAATCAGCCCTGGCTGTCGATCTGCATCTGGCAAAAGAAAGCGCCTGGTCCCCATCCATAAGATATTCTCCAGGTTCAAAATCTGCTCCCGAGAGAGGGTCGTGGAGGGGTTCATCAACTACTATCTTTACTCCTCCAAGTATATCGATAATCCGTTTAAAACCATTGAAATTAGCTATCATGACACGGTCAATATCAATTCCTGTTAGTTCCACTATTTCCTGCTTTGTCATCGCAGTGCCTCCGTAGACATAGGCCGCGTTTATCTTGTTCCATCCTTTTTCGTCCAGGTACACTCTTGTATCCCTGGGAATAGAGATAAGAGTCTCATTATTTCCCTGCCCGGGTATGTGGAATATGATAATGGTATCTGTCCTACCTATGAAGCTATTGCTTTCTTCCCTTTCATCAAGCCCTAAGAAAAGAAGGTCCTTTGAAGAGAATAGTTGAGTTATGAATGAAGATCTTTCTTCCCCGGTCGCTCGGCCGGTATCCGTGAGTGTGACACATAAAAGCACTAATACTACCAGGACAAAAATGCTGACGATAGTAATAAAGCAACCTTTTACTCTGTTCATATTTTGAATTCTATTATGTTATCTTTATATTATTTATGCTTAAAGCTATTTAATTCTGCATATCCCGTATGTGATAAATAATACAGAGTGTGGAGTAATTTTTCAATAGGATCTGTTGTTTCGATCTTTACTTTTTTGGGTACTTTTATGGGGATAGATGTATAATTCATAATAACTTTTATTCCGGCACTTACAAGTATATTGGCTACTTTCTGCGCTTCTTCAGGAGGTACGGCTATAATGGCGATCTCCATATTTTTTTCCTTTATTACGGACTCTATTTCCTTTATGTCCCTGATCACTCTGCCGGATACTGTTTTCCCTATTATTGATGCATTATTATCAAATAGGTTTTCGATTTTAAACCCGAATCTGTCAAGCATCTTGTAGTTCAAGATGGCCTTACCAAGATTACCTGCCCCTATAAGTGCAATATGGACAGTCCTGTCATAGCCAAGTATTTCATTAAAAGATTTAATAAGTTCATTTATATTAAATCCTACTCCTCTTTTACCTTTTATTTCAAAATATATCAGGTCACGCCTTACTTCGGCACTATTTATCCCTGTATTGTCACTAATCTCCCTTGAAGTCACTGTTCTCTTCCCGGTTTCTTTTAGCTGGACTATGCATTTGAGGTATTGTGAGAGCCTGGAGATAACACCTTCAGAGTAAATTTTTTCAGCAATCGTTGAATCCAATTCTAAATCTCCATTTTTTATGGTTAATATTACATTATGCCATGGATTTAATCCAAAACTTTGTTACAAAATTGTAACAGCTTGAAACTACTTTTACAAGGGGCTATCAGACCTTA
>CAZKVA010000033.1:0-14124 GCA_964556035.1 uncultured Actinomycetota bacterium | reverse complement strand
CCTTTAATCCTTTCTACTACGAGTACTGCTTATTATTCAAATAAGGATATAGTGGTATCTATAGTATTCTTCTTTGGATTATCTGGACAAGCTTTTGCTCCGTATCTTACAAAGCTAATATCAAACAATAATATGGTTTTTTCTCTTTCGCTTACAATTTTTCTTATGATTGCAGTTCTTGTATTTACATTGATAAGAGTTTTTTATAAGAAAAAATATATGCAGGAGTAGTTTTGATATGAAACCCAGATTTTAAAAAGCCTACAATC
The DNA here is from genome assembly GCA_964556035.1 of uncultured Actinomycetota bacterium. Taxonomy (GTDB): domain Bacteria; phylum Actinomycetota; class Humimicrobiia; order Humimicrobiales; family Humimicrobiaceae; genus M55B120. The sequence goes on along the minus strand of CAZKVA010000033.1, from coordinate 13,855 downwards.
TAAGATGAAAAACCCTTTATTAATTCTGGGGAAGTTAGTCACTTTGTTTAGTGCACAAGATGGCTGGCCACTGTGGACGATTTTAAAACCAGGATTTTACTATTGAATGAGGATATTTTTATACCAGAATTGAGTTTTCAGTAACATTAATTCTATTATCTTTACAAATTTAAGTATATTTGCTAAGAGTAATAAATGGAATTTAAACATAGAGAAGATGAAGTCATTAAGGAAATAGAACAGATCAAATCTGGGATACCATGTCTTCTGTCACACGGGTCTTACCAGGCAACCAGCACTGGACAGCTCATTGAGGGTTGCAGAATATGTACAGAGATGAAAAGCATGTCATTTGTACTGGGTTATCGATGCAATGTTAAATGTGAGTTTTGTTTTGTGTATTCTTATATTTCCAGTGAATATGAAGAAGATGAAAAATATAATAGACGAGCATGTTTTAAAGATTTCTGTAGAAATAAGGATTCAATAGATGGTATCGGTTTTACTGGAGGTGAAACACTACTATATTTGCCAGAAATAGAAAAGTATACTTCTAAAATTAGAGAAGAAAAACCCGATATATATTTATGGGTGTATACTAACGGCATAGAAGCCAATAAGGAAAATCTAAAGATACTAAAGGATCTGGGAATAAACGAAATAAGGTTTAATCTGGCAGCCTCAGATTACAATCCCAAAATAATTGAAAAATTAGGTATTGCAAGAGAATTATTTGAATATATTGCCGTAGAAGTTCCGGCTTATCCCAAACAGAAAAATAAACTTATAAAAAGCCTTGATAAGTTTGAATATTATGGAATAGACCAGTTAAATATGCAGGAACTTCTTGTAAATAATAATAATATTAATAGGCTTGAGGGTGATATTTACCAGGCAGGTATTATGTTTACACAAAAATATTTTCTTTATGGTAGCAGGAAACTTACTTACGATGTAATAAAGTTTTGCATAAATAAGGGATATTCTTTTACAGTAAATGATTGTTCGGCTAGAAGGTTCGGGAGAATAGAAGCAGGATAGTAAATTCAAAAAAAATATTTTTTACCTGAATTAATATAAACACAAACATCATAATTCTTCATATGATTTCTTGCATCTTCAGACAAATATTAAGGGAGCCCCAAGTAACAAATTTTGAACCAGATAACCAAAGAATTAAATGAGTTTAAAGATATTTTTCTTAGAGAATAAATCGCTCATATTGATTAAAAATTAGAATGATCTATAGGGCAATAACTTTATCGCTTTCCTTTATTATCTTATACAAAGCATTCATTGTAGATAAAGGACATATTTCTGTTCCTTCAGAGTTTCTTATTTTAAGACAGGTTCCACAAGCAAAAATTTCACCACCATTATTTGTATCCAAGTTGTCAGTTTTTTCCATAATAGTTAGTAATATTTTAAAGATTTGATTATTATATTATTCTTATCTTATATATGAAAAATGTTTGTATTGATATGATATATTTGATTCTAAAATTTGATTTACTCATAATATATTTGCATAAGGCTTTTTATATACTTCGGGTCACCAGGAAGCGGGAGGTTTCGATTTTTCAAAGTTACTTCAAGATTTTCTATTTCTTTCCTTGGAATTTCCTGCAGGTCGCCAAGTTGAATACCTACCAATAATGATTTTGCCTGAGTTTCTAATAATTCTAATAAATCCATTGTTCTGGAAATGCTACCCTTGCCACAAATAGTTACTCCATGATTATTCATTAAAAATACATCTGCTCTATGTATAACTTTTTCAAATGCTTCTGCAAGATCTGAAGAGACTGGATTCCGACATTCTACACGTGCTACTGGACCTAGCTCAATAACAGATTGTATTATAAAGGGTTTGGATAAAATATCACTATTTGTACATGCAATACCTGTTAACACTGGGGGATGAGCATGAACAACACTTTTTATATCTAATCTTTTTTCAAATATTTTAAGATACATAAGCAATTCACCTGAAGGTTTTCTACCTTCAGCGGCATAAAGAACTTTACCTTTAGTATCAATGAATATTATATCTTCGAAATTAATCTCACTTTTTAAAAACTTTGTTGGAGTTATTAGTAGAATATTTTCTTCAACTTTATAACATACATTCCCACCATGTGATGCCGTATAATCTCCTGCTCCTAAACGTTTTGTTACCTTAACAGTTTCTTTTACCTCAGATTCAAATCTCTTCTGTAGCTCATTCATAACAATACCCTTCTCAATATAAACCTTTATTTTAAATACTATTCTACATAAAGTAATCAAAAAGTGAAAATATATGCTTCAGAAATAAAGGTTATATCATTTAGTGTGCAGGGGATTGGGTAATACCTGTAAATGAAAGAAGTAAACTTCTAATGGGTCAAAATATGGTTTAGGAACAAAAGCGGGAATCCTTAGGTTTTTTAAATCCGGGATGAGAGCTAATATTTTTTTGATTTTGTACATAATTTGTTATATGCTTTTTTCTAATAGGGTGGGACACATCCGAATTAAAGCCTGTGGAGAGAACAACCGCTGCACTGCAAGTTGACTCTGTGAAGCAGGAACCAAATCCCAAACGGGATGCATGGTAATTTATTGCCGTGAGGATGTCACTAGCATATAAAGGAAATAATAATTGCACCGAACTTCTATTATATAAATATTTGGTATTCGACCCAGGAGGTAAAATACCAGATATTCACTTTATGTATTCTTAAGATCTAATCTCTAAAAATAGATTGGCCATCTCAATGGCACCAAGCGCAGCTTCCCAGCCCTTATTTCCTTTTCTTGCACCGGCACGGTCAATAGCCTGTTCAAGGCTATCAGGAGTTATTACACCAAATGATATCGGAATATCCAAGTCAAGGCTTATCTTCGAAACACCCTTTATTGCCTCGTTTGTTATGTACTGATTGTGGGAGGTATCGCCCTTTATCACTGCACCAAGACAGATTATTGCATCATATTTTTTGGCATCGGCCATAATCTTGGTTGCAGATGGTATTTCAAATGCTCCTGGTACCCATGCAATATCAATATTGTCTTCGGGGCAGTCATGTCTTTTCAGGCAATCCAGGGCACCGTCAAGAAGTTTGTCGGTAATAAATCCATTAAACCTGCTGGCCACAATACCGATCTTTAATCTTTTTGCATCGAATTTTCCTTCATAAATCTTCATTTTTTCTTCCTTTTCATATGATTAAAAATATTATTAACTTCATATTCATGATCAATCAAGCATATGATCAAGTTTTTGCTTTTTTGTACTAAGGTATTTTTTATTATTTTTATTAGGGATTATTTTAATAGGTATCCTTTTAGTTATCTTAAGGCCATAACCTTCAAGACCCACGATCTTTTTAGGATTATTTGTCATAAGATGAATGGTTGACAGGCCAAGATCTGAAAGGATCTGTGCTCCTATACCGTAGTCCCTGAGATCTGCATCAAAGCCAAGGTACAGATTTGCTTCAACAGTATCCATACCTTTGTCCTGCAGTTCATAAGCCTTCATCTTATTGCATAGCCCTATGCCTCTTCCTTCCTGAGCCATATAGAGAAGGACCCCGCGGCCCTTTTTGTTTATCATGTTGAATGCAGTATCTAGCTGTTCGCCGCAATCGCAGCGCATTGAACCGAATGTATCTCCAGTGAGGCATTGAGAATGGACCCTTACAAGGATATTTTTCTCACCATCGACATCACCCTTTATAAAGGCAATATGGGTCTCATTATTGATAGTGGACCTATATGTTGCCGTTGTGAACTCTCCCCATTTGGTCGGCAGGATTATCTCTGAGACCTTCTCGATCAGTTTTTCCTTCTTTTTCCTGTACCTTATAAGTTCCTCTATGGTCATTATCTTAAGTCCTGAATCCCTGGATATATTGATAAGGTCGGGAAGAAGGGCGACTTCACCATCATCCCTTATTACCTCGCTTATTATTCCTGCAGGGGAAAGTCCGGCAGCTTTTGCCATATCGACAGCAGTTTCAGTATGTCCGGCACGTGTAAGTATTCCTCCACTGGATGCTTTTAATGGAAAAATATGCCCCGGTATCGAAATGTCTTTAGGCCTTGTTGCGGGGTCGATAAAGGTCTTTATGGTGATTGATCTGTCCTTTGCAGAGATGCCGCTTCCCTTAATGGATTTTGCATCGATCGAGACTGCAAGGGCGCCGACATTTGAAGAGGAATCATTGCTTTCATAACTCATCATAGGTATTTTAAGTTCATTCAGCCTCTCCTGGAGACAAGGCATAAATATCATTCCTCTTGCATGGGTTATAAAGAAATTTAAAGAAGTGGCTGTAACTTTTTCTGCAGCCTGGAAGAATACTCCCTCATTATTACGGGACCTATCATCCACTATTATTACTATTTTCCCCTTCTTTATATCCACTATGCAGTCTTCGATGGGGGAAAAAGAATTTTTTTTATCCTCAGATGAAACCATAATTTTCTAATTTCTCCTTTAATATCCTGTCTTTTTCATCAGATGTTTTTTGTTTATTATTAAGATAATTAGCTATATATCTTGCAAGCATGTCTACTTCAATATTTACAGAACTACCGGTACCCTTACTTCCAAGTATTGTATTTTCAAATGTATGGGGTATTATCACTACCTTAAAGCTGTCTTCGGCCACTTCTGTAACGGTAAGGCTTGTGCCATCGATTGCCACAGATCCTCTTTTTGTTATAAAGGGAGTGGCTTCAGATGGAAGTTCAAAGGTGATCTCATAAGCTCTTCCGGTTTTTACGATACTGGTTATCCTGGTCGTGCAGTCTATATGGCCGCTAACAAAATGACCCCCCAGCTTATCACTGGGAGTAAGTGAGTCTTCCAGATTGACCCTATCGCCTGTTTTCAGCTCACCCAGATTTGTATGGGCAAGAGTATTTGATGAGACATCAAAGGTAAAACTATCCCCATCAAAGCTTTTGACTGTAAGGCAGACGCCATTAATAGCTATTGAGTCACCGGTTTTTACATCTTTTAGCAATACGGATGAACTGACTTCAAATTCAATATCCTGTACTTTATCAGTAATTTTTTTTATTTTTCCGGTCTCTTTGATAATTCCTGTAAACATCAAATACCTTACTTTCCAATCCGTTTACTATTATTTACGGGATGTGCAGTGACCATAAGGTCACATCCCACTTTTTTAAAAGATGAAAACTCCAGGTCCGTGCTATCGCCTATATGGTCATTTTCAAGTCTTGAAAACATATTATATGGACTATCTCCACCGATTATTTTCGGTGCCATAAAGATAATGAATTTATCTATAAGCTTTTCTTTAAGAAATGAAGTAAGGACCCCAGGTCCTGCTTCAAGCATTACAGATACGATGCCATATTTATCATAAAGGATCTTTAATACTTCCAGGGGGTCCAGTCTGGAACCGGATAGAAATTCAACAGATATTTTACTATCCTGAAGTTTTTTAACTTTTCTGTTGGTACCGTTCTTTTCCGTGCATCTATCTGATGCAAATATTATGGTACTTATATCACATGCCGTTTTTAAAATATTAGAATCCAGAGGGATCCTTAGATCGGTATCCAGTATTATCCTGAAGTAATCCGAATGCTTTACCGCAAGAAAGCTTTTAATATTACCTTCAATTGTTCCTCCTAGATCTGTCTTTGGAAACAGTGTAGGGTCATCAGCCAGCACTGTATTTATACCGGTTAGTACGGAGCCATACTCTATTCTCATTTCCTGGACCATTTCCCTCGAGACTGTGGAAGTGATCCATTTTGAATCGGAGGTCCTGATTGCAAGTTTTCCATCAATGCTTGAGGCTATCTTTGCACAGACAAAAGGAAGTCCGCTCTTCATATTCTTGAAAAAGATCTCATTCTGGACCGCTACTTCCTCTGAGAAGAGTCCGTCCAGTACTTCTATCCCTGCACTTTTGAGCTTTCTTATGCCGTTTCCGTCTATTTCTGGATTTGGATCCACTGAACCTATGATGACTTTCTTGAACCCATTTTGTATGAGTGCATCAGTGCATGGAGGGGTCCTACCCTGTATGCTGCATGGTTCAAGACTTACATAGATATCAGAACCATTTACCGGGACAGGACTATTTTTTATCGCGTCTACTTCGGCATGGTCAGCTCCCGCTTTCCTGTGGTAGCCTGTGGAGATAACTTTTCCGTCTCTTACGATCACGGCGCCTACCATAGGATTTGGACTGGTCCGGCCCCGGCCCTTCTCAGCAAGACTGATAGCCTGCCTCATAAAGATCTTATCTTGTTCTGTAAATACTGTCATAATTTAAAGGTCCTATAAATAAAAAAAGCCACGGAGAAAACCATGGCTTATATTAAATATAAGTCAAAATCTTCTCCCATCCAGACTTTAACTGTCGGTCCTGGAATCTCACCAGATCAGCCTACATAAGGCAGGGTTGCGGACTATTACCGCCGGTAGGGGATTTCACCCATACTCGAAAATTTTTAGAATCTATGATCTAAATTTTCAAAATATCCTTAAAATATCTAAGGATATACTTTATAAGTAAAATAAATTATATCAGGAAGAATTTATATTTCAAATATAATCAGGCGGATAAAAATAAATTCCATTTGAAATTAAGGTTTTATATATTAAAATAGGTAGGGTTATGGATACAAAGATAAACAGAAAAATAAAGATCTTATGCAGCTGCGGGACTGGAGTGGCTTCATGTTCCTTCATTTCCACAGAGCTTAAAAAATTTCTGGCAGGGCACGGGATAGAAGCTGAGATAATAGAATGCCAGGTCAATGAAGTCTATGATTGTTATAAAGATATGGACCTGATCATCAGTACGGCACAGCTTCCTCCTAAAATAGATAAGCCGAGGATCAGCGGAGTCCCGTTTTTGACTGGTAATGATCTTGAAGAGACTAAAAAGAAAATACTGGGACTGTTTAAGAAATAGATCATTTTATGCAAATATCTGATCTTCATTGTATGTTATAATTTCATTATTAGATATTATATTCAATTGTTCAGACAGGATAGTATGTCAAAAAATGTAAAGATATCCGCCTCGATCTTAAACAGCAATTTTGCATGCCTTGCCGATGAAATAAAAAAAGTGGAAAAAACTGGAGCAGATATGCTTCATGTGGATGTAATGGATGGAGTATTTGTTCCTAATATAACCCTGGGTCCGCCCATAATAAAATGCATAAGGGAAAATACCAAGCTATTTATGGATGTCCACCTGATGATAACCCGTCCGGATAGGCTTCTTGACAGTTTCATTGAAAGCGGTGCTGATTCCATAAATGTCCATGTCGAGGAATGCCCTCACCTGGACAGGACCTTAAACTATATAAAAGAGGCTGGTAAAAAAACTGCTATTGCCTTAAATCCCTCGACTCCTCTTGCCACTGTCGAGAACGTGCTTGGACTTGTAGATATGATACTTATAATGACTGTTAACCCCGGTTTTGGGGGCCAGGGTTTTATAAGCGATATGGTCCATAAGATCCAGAGACTAAAGAAGATGATAGAGGATTATAAAAGGTTGACAGGGAAGCATGACAGGGTGATAGACATACAGGTAGATGGGGGCATAAACCTTGATACTGCCCCAAAGGTAGTCGGAGCAGGAGCTACTGTGCTTTCTGTAGGTACTTCCATATTCAGGGCAGATGACCCGGTTGCTTTTGTAAAAAGCCTGAGACAGAAACTGACTCTTACTATCTGATTCTGCCGGAACCAAAAGAGTAGAGGACATCAATGATCTCTTTTTTCGTTTTCATATTTCTAATATCTAATACGAGTTCCTTGCATTTTACAGGGTCCATCTTGTTTGTATGATTTAGGATTTCCCGGTATCTTTTTAGTTCCACGCTTATGCCATCGGCTTCCATACCTACAAGGATCGGGAGAAATTTGGGACTTGCCGCTATGCCGCCGCATACAGTGACTTTTTGATTTTTCTTATGGCAGCCGTCAATGATCTGGCAGAGCAACTTTATGGTAATGGGATGCAGGAGGTCATCACTTCTATAAGGTCTGTTCGACTGTCTTGATCCTGCATAGACAAGAGTCAATAGATCATTTGTCCCTATACTTATTGTATCTGTATGGTCCAATATATCTTCCAGTGCATAGACACCTGCAGGAGTCTCTATAAAAGCACCTATGCTCACAGGGGATGCTACCCCGGGATCAGAACTCGCAAGCTTCTTTTGTATTGACAGTATTTGTTTTTTTAACGATGCCATTTCTTCAGCTTTTGAGACCATGGGGAAGGCCAAAATAAGTTCACCATATTTTGAAGCTTTGATGAGCGCCTTCATCTGGGCAAGACAGGTTCTTTTGATAAGTGATCTGGACCCACTTTCGGTAAGAGTCTCTTTTGATATCAGGTTTATAAATGCCTGTTTATCTCCACTGAGGTCAAGGGTCCGCAGCGTGACCGGCTTTCCTGAAAAAAGCTTAAGTATATTGCTATAGGCTTTAAACTGATCATCAACAGTAAGTCCGATATCTCCATTTAAAAACGATAGTTCTGTCCTGAAGAGTCCGATACCCCTGACTCCCATAGAGGAAGCCTGCCTCGCTTCTTCTAGTGTATTTATACTGGCAAGGATGTCCGGGAGTCTTTTATTTTTTTTCTTAAATGAACCGATCCTTTTAATGCTATCTTTAGAATATTTTTTATACTTTTCATCCGTTACCCTGTCAGGCTGGATGATAAGTTTGCCATTAAAACCATCAAGTATTGCGCTCTGTCCATCGGTGATCTCATCTGCATTCTTTTTGATCTTTATCAGATAGGGGATTTTTAGCGATTTTATAAGGATTGAAATATGTGACTGTATATTTTGTTTTTCGATTACTATTCCTATGACTTTTTTAAGGTCGATTTTTGCAAGATCTGTGGGAAACATCCTCTTCGATACTAAAATAAGATCCCCGTCCTCATCATTTGCATCAGTTTCGCCCCTACCTGAAGCTGTGGTTTTCAAATTAAATACCAGCCTATTGTAGAGGTCTACAAGGTCATAAGTACGGTTCCTGAATTTTTTCTTATTGCTTTTTCTTAATAGCTCTATTCTTTCATTAAATATTATTGATACCGCAAGATAGGCAGAGATCTTATACTCCTTGATCAGATCTATCGTCCTATTAAATATATTCGAATCCTTCAGTGCAAGTATCTGAAAGTCTATTATCTCGGAGAATTTCTCACTGATATCTTTAGATAGCTTTTTCCTTGCAGACACAAGGTCTTTCCTGGACTGTTTCAGTACCTGTTTGAATTCTTTAACCTGGTCCTCAATATTTTCATCGCTACTGATCTTTTGATACAGGTTGTCTCTCAGTACCTTTATTCTTCCAATATCTTTAAGATCAAGATCATAAAATTCCTTGGATAATTTCTGGAGAAGAGTCTTTTCCCTTAATGGCTCAGAAGAAAATCTAAATATTTTCCCGATAGCTATTCCCCTGCATACCGGCAACCCCTTTAAAACTTTCATTTTTATTCTGCTCCAGTCTTAAAAAAATCTTTTATGGCTTTCTCCGCCCCGACCTCGTCTTTCCCATCTATCTTGATAGTCAAAGTATTTCCCTTCTCGGCCCCAAGACTCAATACCTCAGTGATGTTTTTTCCATCTGCAGCCGCCTCTTGTGTCGATATCATGATAGACGATCCAAACCGGTGGCAGAGTCCTACCAGCCTGGAGGCAGGCCTTGCATGGAGCCCTTCTGTATTATTTATCTCTATCTCTACTGATCTCATTATTTATAAAAACAATATATTTAAAATCTAGAACATTTTAATATATTGATTATTATTTGTATAATTATATTTAGAGATGATATATTTTAAATGTAATACAGAAATCTAAGACAGGGAGGATCTATGGCAATATTAAAAAGGGTTAAAAATTTTCTGGCACCGCTTCCTGTGGTACTGGTCACGGCCCGTCTCAGGGATAATGACAGTATAGCTGATAATATTATTCCGATATCATGGGCAGGTATTGTCGAATCTGCGCCCCATATGATAAATATCAATATTTCCAGGGGAAAGTATTCATGGGAAATAATAAAGAAGACAAAACAATTTGGAGTTGCAATACCGGGTGCGGGCCATATGAGGGAAGTGGATATCTGCGGGACCACCCATGGGGATAAAGTGGATAAATTCAGCCTGACGGGTTTTGAAAAAGTAGATGCATCTATTATTGACGTGCCGCTTATAAAGCAGTGTCCCATCAATATGGAGTGCACGCTTGAAGATATAATATCATTTAAATCCCATGATATGTTTATTGGAAAGATAGAAGCCACTCATCTGGATGACAGCTTTGCAGATAAGAACGGAGAACCTGATTTTAAAAAGATCGATATTTTGTGTTATGCAAACGGTGATTATTGGGATCTTGGCACAAAACTTGAAAAATTATTTTTCACAAAGACCAAAAAATAATTATTTTATATAAAAATTACAATAATGATTCATTGGGAGGAAAAATGAAAAAATTACTATTATTCATGATGGTATTACTCACAGTTGTATTTGTCTCCATCTCACCTCTGTGGGCCTTCGATTCTAAAAGCGGAGATGATGTAAGCATAAGCACAAGCCTGGATGATGATCTCTATATCTTTGGTTCCAATGTGCTAGTAAGTGAAAATATAGATGGAGATCTTATAGCTGCCGGTGGGCGGATCGAAGTCTCCGGGGATGTCTCACAGGATTTGATGGTTGCTGGCGGAACAGTAAAACTTGATGGTGATGTCGGGGATGATGCAAGGGTCTCAGGTGGTATTCTGACAATTTCAGGAAATATCTCAGACGACCTTCTTGCAGCAGGGGGACAGATAACTGTGTTGGAAAGGACAGATATAGGCGGTTCAGTGGTAATCACCGGTGGAACCATTAATTTTGGAGGTAACTCGGGAGAAGGAGCAATACTTAATGCGGGAAGCATCACAATTTCCGGAAAGATAAAAGGAGATGTAAAGATAGGAGAAGTTGAGAGCCTGAAAATAACCGGCAGTGCTGAGATCACAGGTGACCTTATCTATAAATCCGCCAACAGGGCAGATATCTCGGATAATGCAATCATAGGCGGAGAGGTAAAGGAGACCATTATTGAAGTACAGAGGGAAATAGCGGCCACCGACACAAGCCCATGGGCTGTGTTTGTAGCCACATATATAGGTGGAAGAATAATCGCATTTCTTGCTCTTTTTGTCCTTGGAATAATACTTCTTCTGGCTATGCCGGGATTCTTTGAAAGATTTACAGAAAGGATGAAAAAGACCCTTGGTTATTGTGTAGGCTCAGGAGCAATCGTCAGCTTCGGTGTTCCAATCGGTTCTGTAATAATCTTTATTGTTTCCATAATACTGTTTATTACGATTATCGGTTCGGGACTTGGTGCGGTTGTCATAGCAGCCAATTTTGTAATGCTTATTCTCTATGGAGTCCTGATCTATACTAGTTCAGTGTTCTTATCATTTACACTTGGTAAAGTGATCCTTTCAAAGACTTCGCTTAATATGGGCAAATATGGCTGGAAGGTACTTGCTTACCTTATAGGGCTTGTGATAATAATGATGCTCTATAGCATACCTTTTGCAGGATGGCTGATTAGATTTGCCGGAGTCATGTTTGGTACGGGAGCGATAGCACTTACAGTGAAAGATATTTTATTATCAAAGAAGAATTGAGCTAATATATAATTAAAGTAAAAAGATAGTCTTGCTTATAATTGTAAGACTATCTTTTTAATCTTTTAATATTATTTACTATTCAGTAGTTATGGCCTCTGTAGGACAGTTTTCTATTGCTTCTTCTATGCATTCCTCATCATTTACATCATAATCATTCTTAGTGATCTCAGCTACATCATCATCTTCATTTAATTTAAAGATGTCGGGACAAGTTTCTTCACATAGTCCGCAGCCTGTACACAGGTCAACATCAATTAGTACTTTCATAAAAGTCCTTTCTACTTAATATTGTTTTTTATACCCCTTTAATACAACATTCTAGAGTAATATACAAAATTTTTTTGGCTATTTCAACAATAATATTTCTATTTTTTTTATAGACAGCCAAAGTAGTTTTAAGTCGATTATTTTTATATTGTTTATTTAAGGATAAAAATCTATTATAGTCCATCAAGTCTGGACAAATCACCGATACTTTTATTGTTAAATTTTAAATATTTTAATAAAATCTTGGGGTGATTATTTATTATTAACTTGAGGAAGATTAAAAAAGTGAGGCCTTTGAATACATTAAAAGAATATATAATACTTAGTAAGCCAAGGCTGGTCTACCTTCTTTTCTTTACTGGTTTTGCAGCGATGGTGATCGCTGGTTCATTATATGGATATGACTGGTTCAAGATAATAGTACTATCGGTGGCCATAATCCTCGGAGTAATGGGCTCAAATGCAATGACTAATTTTATTGACAGGAAAATAGACGGGATAATGGACAGGACAAAAAAGAGACCAATACCTGCAGGAAAGATAAAACCCCAGAGTGCTCTTATTTATGCAGTCTTGATGGTGGCCGCAGGAACCATCATGGCGGGTATAATAAATATATGGAGCGGTGTTTTTATTTTGCTAGGTTTCCTGGACAGTGCAATAATATATAATGCACTTACTAAAAGAAGAACACCCTTAAACATCATACTGGGTGCCCCGGCAGGAGGACTGCCTGTGTTTGCGGGATGGATAGGTATTACGGGAAGACTGGAACTGCTCCCGGTCATGCTTTTTCTACTTATTTTCATATGGACACCGATACATATATGGAGTTTGGCATATTTTTACAGGGAGGATTACCGGAAAGCGGGGATACCTATGCTGCCTGTCATCATGGAAAAGAAAAAGGTATATATACTGCTTGCAGTACTGAATTTTGTCATGGTGGGATTTTCTGTATATATAGGATATCTTTATTCATTGAGCCTGGTATACCTTATAAGTTCTGCTGTCCTTGGGGTCATTATTATATTCTTCGGTCTAAAGCTTATTGTGAGGGAAGAAGAAAAAATAGCCTGGGTGCTTTTTAAAATTACGAGTCCATACCTTGCTATTATTTTTATTATCCTGATCATAGAGTTTACAGTCATTAAGTAAGACAGGTAAAACCCTGATAACCATTTCAAATAAACCATGCGGATAAAAATGCAAACTTAGGTATGGCTGATAGATAAATTAAAAGTTTTTAAAAAAGAAGGTTTATGGAATATAGAAAAACAATCCTAAACAAAAAATTTTATGGCCGCGACACATCCAGGGTAGCAAAGGATCTCCTGGGAAAAGTACTGGTCAAAGAATCTGGAGGCATTATCACAAGCGGCATCATAGTTGAGACCGAGGCATATTATGGATCAGATGATCCTGCCAGCCATGCTTTTGGGGGCTCAACTCCCCGGAGCAGCATAATGTTTGGAAAAGCAGGCATAACTTATGTGTATCTTTGCTATGGGGTCCACTGGCTGTTAAATATTGTGACCGAAAAAAAAACAACTCCTGGCGCGGTACTTATAAGGGGATTAAAACCTAGGGATGGAATAGGGGATATGCAGAAAAGGAGAAAGACTGCCGGTACTGGCCTTAGACTGACAAATGGTCCCGGAAAGCTTACGACCGCCATGGGTATTGACTATTCCGATAATGGAAAAGATGTGACTGACCCGGGGAGCGGTATTTATATAGCTGATTGTGATCTGGGAAATAAGGATTTTACTATAAAGAATACTAAAAGGATCGGTATCACCAATGGGGAAGACATGCTGCTAAGATATATAATAATTGGATTATAAATACATTTTTAATATAATT
>CAZKVA010000032.1:0-14260 GCA_964556035.1 uncultured Actinomycetota bacterium | reverse complement strand
ACAAGATGAAGAATATTAAAAAGTAGATAATAAAAAGGAATTTTTTGAATTTTAGCCAGGTCAGCAAATATCTTGATGATGCTCTCATATTCGGTATAAAACCATCTCTTACCAGGATCAACAAGATCCTTCAGCTGATGGGTGATCCCCATAAAGATACAGATTTTATACATATTGTGGGGACCAATGGAAAGACCTCTACTACTGTGATGCTTGCAGAGATACTTAAAGGACAGGGCCTTAAGTCTGCTTATTATATATCCCCCCATATAAGCAGTTATACAGAAAGAATATGGATAGACGGAGCTGATATTACAGAGGAGAAATTTGCAGATACCTTTGATGGGATATATCCATATATTGAGGAAGTCAATAGCCTTGACCTGGGAGGTCCCATAACACAATTCGAGATAATAACTGCAATGGCATTTGTGGCTGCCGCAAATAGCGGCGCAGAAGTCATGGTGCTGGAAGCAGGGATGGGAGGCAGATGGGATGCTACAAATGCTGCGGATGCGAAAGTTGCGGGGCTTACCAGTGTAAGTCTTGAACACACACAGATCCTTGGAAGCACAATTCCGGAGATAGCAGCCGAAAAGGTCGAAGTCATAAAAAAGGGAGCACGGGTTGCAACTATTTCTAATGATCATGAGGTCCTTGATATTATAGAAAACAAAGCTTCAAACATGGAAGCGGACTTGTATCTCTGTGGCAGGGATTTTAGCATAAGCTCCATGGAGTCCAGAGGTTTATCAGGCTGGAAAATAGGGTTGGAGGCGATATTTGGTAAATACAGCGGTATTGAGATACCCCTTATCGGTGACTATCAGCCGCTTAATCTCTTACTTGCCATAGTGCTTGCAGAGCTTTATATGGACATAATAAATAAAAAGTTTGATGGAAACCTTTTAAATGGCAGCCTGGCCGGTATATGCATAAAGGGAAGGCTTGAGATGCTAAGAAAGGATCCGTTTGTATTTTCTGATGTTTCCCATAATCCGGAAGGTATGGATAAATTTTCTAAAGTAATGGAAAAATATTTTAGATCAAAGAAAAAGACAATAATATTTGCAGCTCTTGCAGATAAGGATTATGGGGTTATGATAAGGAAAGTCCTGGGAGTCGCTGACAGGCTGATACTTACATCAAGCCATACCGGACGGAGTCTTTCTGTGGCCAAACTCCAACAGAAGACAACTGAAATAATGGAAAAAAGCTCAAGCGATATTAAGATGCCGGAGGAAGTCTATGCTATGGACAGTGTGGAAAATTCTTTGAATTATGCATTAAAAATTTCTGGCACAAATGATATTATATGCATTACTGGTTCACCGACCAATCTGGTAGGCCTGGATAGGATCATTTGATTTTACCTGGATCACTCAAGTTGGTAGAGGAACTGGAAATGTTAAAAAATGATAAAAGGATTTTGTTTTAATGAAATTATACTTTTAATTGGAGGATAGATGGATCTTTTTGGATATGTGGATAATGTTCTAAATTTTTTCAGATTGCCCATATGGCGTTATCTTATCTATGGGACAATATTTATACTGATAGTTATATGGCTGGCTTTTGTATACTGGACATTCAGGGACGCAAAGCTCAGGAATACATCTCTGGTGGCTGCAATTTTTTGGGCACTGGTCGTACTGGCGTTTAACTTTCTTGGCCTTGTGATCTATTTGATACTCAGGCCGCCGGAATATATAGAAGATGTGCTTGAGAGGGATCTTGAGATAAAAAGGATGCAGCTGCTATTGGACTCGGACCTTTCCAGCTGTCCTTCATGCGGTAATGAGGTCAAAACTGATTTCATAATCTGTCCCTATTGCCGTAAAAAATTAAAGAATATATGTATTTCCTGTAAAAAGCCTCTGGAGTTTAACTGGAAGGTTTGCCCATATTGCAAGACACCCCAGTAGTGATTGCAGGTATTATAGATAGAAAGTGAGGAGCATTGAGCGGATGTGAAAATTGCAGCGGGAGCTGCGGACCTAATATAAATAGTGCGGGCATTGAGAGAAGTTTGATAATAATAAAACCTGACGGGCTGCAGGCCAGGGTAGCGGGGAAGATAATCTCAAAGTTTGAAGATGCCGGCTTTACTATTGAGAATATGAAGTTGACAAAAATTGATGAGGGGCTTGCCTCAGCACATTATAAGGATCATATTAAAAAAGATTTTTTCGGGCCGCTTCTTAGATACATAACTTCCGGTCCGGTTATCGTAATGGTAATAAGTGGTGTGGATACCATAAATAGGGCTCGTAATCTGATGGGACCGACTGATTCCAGGAAAGCACCAAAAGGTACGATCAGGGGGGATTTTGGAAAAGATATTACCATAAATGTAATACATGGTTCTGATTCTACTGAAAGCGCAGAAAGAGAGATCGGATTATTTTTTACTGGTCCGGACCAGTAAAAAGACGGTTTATTATTAAGATATTTTTTATATAAAGACAGGTATTAAATTATGGCAAAAAGAAGAGGAAAGATAGTATTTCTAATAACCTTTTTTGGAGGAGTATTAGGGGCGATCCTGGGACATGTCCTTGCTGACACCATTCCGATACTTGATAGGGGATTAAAGGTAGGTACCGATTCATTAAACCTTAACCTTCACCTCATAGACATCAGTTTTGGGATACATATAAATATTACTCTCGGTGCCATAATAGGATTGCTTATTGCATTTTTACTTGCAGATGTCGGGACAAGAAGAAGGTCCTAGGACCAAAATAATACTTGCATCTGTTTCTCCCAGGAGGAAGCAGATCTTTGAAGCAATGGGTCTTGATTTCGATATCATAAGCCCTGTGGGCTGTGATGAGGAGAGCAGCGGGGATCCTTATGATATTGTGTGCCGCAATAGTATTTCCAAGGCCAAAAATGTTTTTAGAGGGCAGGGTTTGGGAAAACTTAAGGCGACCCACAGCGGAGAGGGTTTTAGGTTTTTAATCTCAAGTTTTGATACAATAGTATCGATAGAAGGCAGGATACTTGGAAAACCTTCCGGTCTCGGAGAGGGATATGAATATATAAGTCTGCTTTCCGGCAAGACTCATAGGGTAATAAGCGGGGTATGCGTCCTGGACAGCAGTACAGGAAAATACAAATACAATAGCAGCACTACACAAGTAGATTTTAGGAAATTATCTGAAAGTGAGATCAGAAATTATATTTCGCAGAATGATGTAGGAGACAAGGCAGGAGCATATAATATAAATGGTCCCGGCCTGGTACTTGTGAAAAAGATAAATGGATGTTTTTATAATGTAGCCGGGGTACCGGTTTATGAGTATATAGGATTACTGGAAAAGTTTAATTATAAAATATTGTAGAGGCTTAAGGAGTAGCAGATGTTCGACTTTTTTTTGAATGTGATCGGCAGGGATATGGGTATTGATCTTGGTACGGCAAATACCCTGGTATATGTAAAGAGCAAGGGTATTGTCCTGGAGGAACCTTCGATCGTAGCTATAGAAAAGAGCAATAAAAGGATACTGGCTGTAGGCAAGGAAGCTAAAAGGATGGTCGGACGTACACCTGGAAATATCGTGGCAATAAGACCACTTAAGGACGGCGTTATCGCAGATTTTGAGACAACAGAAAAAATGCTCAGGTATTTTATCCAGACGGTGCATAAGAATGTTGCTTTTGCAAGACCCCGTATCGTGATCTGTGTTCCATCGGGTATCACACCGGTTGAGAAAAAAGCGGTCATTGAAGCAACGGAGCAGGCGGGAGCCCGTGCCGCATATATCATAGAGGAGCCTCTTGCGGCAGCAATAGGTGCAAATCTTCCAATCGATGAACCGACAGGAAGCATGATCGTAGACATCGGTGGCGGTACCTCAGAAGTTGCTGTAATATCCCTGGGAGGGATAGTAGTCAGCCAGTCACTCCGCATAGGCGGTAATGAGATGGAT
The DNA here is from genome assembly GCA_964556035.1 of uncultured Actinomycetota bacterium. GTDB lineage: Bacteria > Actinomycetota > Humimicrobiia > Humimicrobiales > Humimicrobiaceae > M55B120. The sequence continues at coordinate 10,325 of CAZKVA010000032.1, read as the reverse complement.
GAAGAAATTGTCTATTATCTCAAGAAGGATCATAATCTACTTGTGGGCGAGAGAACGTCAGAGCGTGTAAAAATGGAAATAGGATCGGCATTTCCACTTGAGAATGAAGAGAAGATGGAAATAAATGGAAGAGACCTTGTCACAGGACTTCCCAAGACTATAATAATCACAAGTCAGCAGATAAGAAGGGCCCTTGAAAAACCGGTGGGGGACATTGTCAATTCAATAGTCGAGGTCCTTGACGGCACTCCGCCTGAACTTTCTTCAGATATTATGAAAAGAGGCATAGTCCTTGCAGGTGGAGGTTCATTACTTAAAGGACTTTCAGAAAGAATAAGTCGTGAGACACACTGTCCGGTATATATGGCAGAGGATCCTCTTGCAGCAGTTGCAGTGGGAGCCGGAAAATGTGTAGAAGATTTTACAACCCTAAAAAGATATTTACGTTTCTCAGCCTAGGAGGCTGTCCAAAAACTGGGCTCAGGCTCCTAGTAAGCAGAGGACCCGTGTTTAGGGATAAATTTTAAAATATTTTTATAAATCGTGATAAATAATAGAAGATTCAGAAATATCATCGTTCTTGTCATCCTTGTTTTCCTTTGCCTGGTCATAATCACCATAAGTTTTAGGGGTTCCGGTGTCACAGAAAGGATAAAAGCAGGGACACTGGATTTTTTTGAACCTGTGCAGGGGAAAATATCTTCCTTCTTTAATCCTATTACAGGATTTTTTTCCTCAGTAGGTGAATACATAGGACTGCGGCAAAAATACCTTGATCTGGAAGAAGAAAATGCGAGCCTTATGGCCAGTTATGCAGAGAGCACAAGTATAAAGATCGAAAACGATGCCTTAAGAAAACTACTGGACCTTGATATAAGAGAGGATAATGAGACGGTAGCTGTAAAAGTAATAGGTTTTTACGGTAGTAGATGGCAGTCTGAAGTCATAATAAATGCAGGAACGAGCGGTGGAGTGCTTAAAGGCATGGGAGCCGTGGGAACAAATGGATTATGCGGCATAGTGATATCAGCCGGCAATAAAAGCTCAACTATCAGGCTTTTAAGTGATCTACAGAGCAGCCTTGGCGCAAGGATACTTTCATCAAGAAAGCTGGGCCTTATAGAAGGAAGCCAGGACGGAACGATCTATCTCCATTATATATCAACAGACGAGGAGGTCTATAAAGGCGATATTATTGTGACATCTGAATACGGCCAGTATCTACCGCCCGATATTTTGATAGGCCGCGTACAGGAGGTCTCCCGTATCTCAGGCAATCCTTATCTGGAGATAGTAGTAGAGCCTTTTGAAGATTTTAAGGATCTGGAATATTTGATGGTGATAAAATAGTGAGAAGATTTTAAGGTGATTACAGGCATTATTTATAGGGTCTTAAAAGATTTATTTTTATGAAGACAATTAATATAATACTTCATTTCGCATTACTTATAATAGCACTGATGGTCCAGATAGCTTTTTTTGAACATCTGGAGATGTATTTTATAAGTTTTGATCTCGTGCTTATAGCTATTGTAGCCATAACACTTCTGGATGGTGCATTCTATGGCATTATCTTTGGTTTTATTGCAGGACTTATCCTGGACCTGATGGTAGGCGACCTTGTAGGAGTGTCCGCACTGGTATATGCACTTGATGCCTTTATTGTCTGGAAGCTTGTTGAGGCAGGATTTAGAAGCAAGCTTACCTCGCAGATATTTCTGGTTTTTATAGTAACAGAGGCTAATCTCATCATAATAAATCTTATAAGATTTTTATTCAATTACCAGGTAGATATGCCGGGCATGGGTCTGGAGTTATTGATACTGCCGGTCTTTAATATACTCCTTATTATAATATTCTACCCGGCCATAAAGATAGGAATAAGCAGGGGATTGGAAGAATTTGAATTCAAGTATAAGAATAAGACTTAGAATAATAATATATGCCGTATTTATTTTTCTTATTGCACTGGTGCTCAGGCTGTATTTCCTGCAGGTAATAAGCGGAGAGCTGTATGCAGAAATGGCATCAGAAAGTATTGCAAGGCAGCAGTCCATTGCAGCACCGAGAGGAAATATTTATGACCGTAATGGCAAGCTGCTTGTCAGGAGTGTACCTATTGCAGCCGTCGCGGTAGAGCCGCACGTCCTGCTTGCTGATGATAAGGCGATCGAGCTTCTTGCGGCTTATCTTGATATGGATATAGTCGAGATCACTAAAAAACTTGAGAATGCTGATATTTCTTATCTGGAAAGAGTGTTTTTAAAAACAGGGATAGAAAAACCTGTGATAATCGCATTGAAGGAAAATAAAAGCAGTCTTCCCGGGGTAGAAGTAGTGGATGTATATTTAAGGGAATATAAATATGGCGTACTTGCCTCACATATCCTTGGATATACCGGCGAGATCGATGAGGAGAGGCTGGCCCAGGCACCTTACAGGGATAAATATTCGGGAGGAGACCAGATAGGGCTTACCGGCCTCGAAGAGTATTATGAGAATATGCTTAAAGGTGAAAAGGGAAGTATTATTTATGAGGTCGATCCTCTTGGGAGGCCCGTAAGCATAAGGGATGAAATACCGGCAGAAAGAGGAAATGACCTTTATTTGACTATTGATATAGATCTCCAGAAAATTACCGAAGAAGCGCTCCACAGTGGGATAATCGAAGTCAGGGATAAGACCCTTAAGAATTCTGACGAGCATTATAATGTTCCGGGAGGGGCAGTAGTCGTCCTTAATGCAAAAAATGGAGAAGTACTTTCAATGGCATCATTTCCGACTTATGACCCGGGTATTTTTTCAGGCGGCATCTCTTCTGAAGACTGGACATATTTAAATATGGCAGAAAACTATTATCCCTTAAATAACCGTGCAGTCATGTCCTATGCTCCCGGATCTGTTTTTAAACTGGTCACCGCTTATGCGGGGCTCCAGGAAAATATCGTAAGTGAATATGGCAGAGTCACCTGTCATGGGATCTGGTATGGCATGGGACCGGACTTTCCTAAATTTTGCTGGAAGAAAACAGGGCATGGAAGCCTGGATATGAGGGGAGGGATCATGAATTCCTGCGACATATATTTTTATGAGATCGGTTATGGGCTGTTTGTAAAACTTAAAAATGCTGGAGAACTTTTACAAAAATATTCCAGGGATTTTGGCTTTGGCGGGACCACTGGCATAGATTTGCCTTTTGAGGATGTGGGAAGAGTGCCGGACAGGGAATGGAAAAAGGAATATTTTGAAGACAAGATTGAATACACGGTCTGGTTTCCCGGCGATACAGTAAATATGGCGATCGGCCAGGGTGATATGCTTGCAACACCTCTTCAAATGGCAATGGCGTATTCTACGGCGGCTAATAGGGGAATACAATATGAACCTCATCTGGTAAAGGAGATAAAGGGTCCCGGGGGAGAGCTTTTTACTGAGAGTACTATTTTGAACTGGAAGGAAATAGACCTTAATGAACATTATCTGGAAATAATCGAAGATGGATTTGAAATGGTCACAAATCCCGGTGGTACGGCGGCCTATACTTTCAGAAATTTTCCATTGAAAGAAATACCTATTGCAGGAAAGACTGGGACAGCGGAGGTAGCCGGGAAACAGGATTATGCATGGTTTGCAAGTTACGGACCCATAGGAAATCCGGAATATGTCATCATAGTTATGCTTGAAGAGGCAGGTGGCGGAGGAAGCAATGCCTCGCCCATTGCAGAAAAGATATACAGGTATCTGTTTGGTCTTGACTAGGAAAATAAAATTTATGGGAATATAGATGTATACAAATAATACTAAAAAACATGATCCGTTTATAGATGATATAAATATGGACAGGAAAAGGAGAAGGATCAAATTTGATCTTTTATTCTTCCTTGCGGTCCTTATTATTTCTGTATTCGGAGTGATCATAATATACAGCGCGACAAGGAGCTCGATGCCCGGAGGGGTAAGTGATCCACAATATTATCTTAAAAGGCAGTCTATCTTTCTTGGAGCAGGGGTCTTCTTATTTGCAGGACTGCAGTTTGTAAATTACAGGAAGATCAGGGATTTCTGGTGGATATCTGCAGGCGCGGGAATAATAACCCTCATTGCTGTCCTGGTTTTCGGCTATGAAGTCAATGGTTCTATGAGTTGGATAGACCTGGGACTCTTTCCTGTGCAGCCCTCCGAATTTGCAAAAATATTTATGATCATAACTCTTTCAGCAATACTTTCAAAGAAAAAAACAGAGAAGGTCAATCATATATCTTCAAGCAAAGTGCTGCTCTCCACTATTTCGGCCTTTATATTTATACTTCTTGTACTGCTTGAGCCTGATTTTGGGACGGCCCTTATCTTCTTTATTATATTTATCGGAATGCTTTTTGTGTCCGGGGCCAACTTCCTTTATGTTCTGGGAATAATGGCAGTTACTGCGGGAGGTTTTTTCGGAGCTTTAAAGATGGGGGTAATAAAGCAGTATCAGCTCGACCGGATCCTTGTCTTTTTGAAACCGGATGTATCTACTGAGGATGTAGGATATAATCTATACCAGTCTAAACTGGCGATAGGTTCCGGAGGACTTGCAGGGAAAGGTCTTTTCCTGGGTAAACAGACGAATTTAAGTTATGTGCCCGAACATCATACTGATTTCATATTTTCGGTAATAGGGGAAGAACTGGGATTTATAGGAGCCTTTTTAGTCATTGCTGTACTGGGCTTTATCGTATGGAAATGTTTCCGGATAGCATATAGCTCAAATAATAGCTTTGGTTTACTTGTGGCTTCCGGTATAGGCTTTATGATACTTTCACAGGTCATTATAAATATTGGGATGACAACAGGCATAATGCCCATTATAGGCATACCACTACCTTTTGTGAGCTCGGGCGGTTCAAGCCTCATCTCTACTTTTTTTGGCATAGCGCTGGTTTCAAATATCTATATATACAAGGAGACAAGAAGGGATCACGAGATAGCATATGATGATTTTTCAGATGAATAGGTCCTCAGGCAGGAAAAGAAATATATGAAAAAAATAAAAACACTTGAATACGGAAAGCTTGAAATAATCTTAAAGGATATACAGAAACCAGGCAGGTATGTTGACCATGAAATAGGGACGTCAAGCAAGGACCCGTCGGGATTAGAGAATACCCCGGGAAATGTTTTTGCAGCTCTTGCATTTCCGGATATATATGAGATAGGTTTTCCAAATATTGGCCTGCAGATACTATACGATATAATAAACAAACGACCTGCGTTTTCTGCTGAAAGGGTATTCTCGCCCTGGACCGATTTTGAAATGCGTCTGCGGGAGACTGGTGTGGAACTTTTTTCACTGGAGAATCGTATATTCCTTAAGTCTTTTGATATCGTGGGTTTTAGCCTTCAGCACGAACTTCTCTATACAAATATGCTTAATATGCTTGATCTCGGCAAAATCCCTCTCCATGCAGAGAAAAGGGGACCGGAGTATCCCCTTATATGCGCAGGCGGTCCCGCTATGGTCAATCCACAGCCGGTATCTGAATTTATAGATTTTGCAGTCATAGGAGATGGAGAGGAAGTCATCGTCCCTGTGCTTGAAAGGGTCGGAGCCTATAAAACAAAAAACAGGGGAAAAGAATGGTTCTTAAAGGAAATATCTTCAATTGGTGGAGTCTATATACCATCATTTTATAAATTCTATTATTTTAGCGACGGGAGGATTAAAAAGATAGATCCTCCAGGTAAAGTAAAAAAAGCTGTTCTTGCAGACCTTGATAGCTTTGAAATAGTAAAAAAACCCATAATCCCCAATATAAAACCGGTACATGACCGCTTTGCAGTAGAGATAATGAGGGGATGTGCCAGGGGATGCAGGTTTTGTCAGGCCGGGTTTATTTGCAGGCCTGTCAGGAAGAGAAAGGCCGGATCCCTTATTGACCAGTGCAGTGAAGGACTCTCAAATACCGGTTATGATGAGATATCTTTCCTGTCATTATCATCATCTGACTATAAGGAGCTTAATAGTCTTGTAGAAGGTGTGCTGGAAAAAACAGGGGATGGGAGGCTTTCCATATCACTTCCCTCACTCAGGCTCGATAGCTTTAATATAGCTCTTGCATCACTTATGCAGGGAGGACGGAAGACAGGGCTGACATTTGCCCCTGAAGCCGGAAGTCAGAGGATGAGGGATATTATAAATAAAAATATCACTGAAGAGGAGATAATGGATTGCATCCATATGGCCTTTAGCAGGGGATGGGAAAAGGTAAAACTCTATTTTATGATCGGATTTCCCGGGGAGAGCCAGGAGGATGTACTGGATATAGCGCATCTGACAGAAAGGATTGCGGGTACTGCCAGGGCAAGCATGCCACCCAGCAAGAGAAGAAGGTTAAATATAAATGTAAGCATAAATGTTTTTAACCCCAAACCTTTTACACCTTTTCAGTGGGCCGCACAGGACCGGATAGATGTAATGGAAGAAAAGTTTAGGATGATACTGGGCAGTATCCCAAAGAGGTCCATAAATGTCACCTGGAGCCAGTCGGAAAAAAGCAGGCTTGAATGTGCAATGTCAAGGGGAGATACCAGGATGTGCAAAGTAGTGGAAGATGCATGGCGGAGGGGTGCAAAATTTGACAATTGGACGGATATATTTGACCCCGGTGCCTGGCAGGAAGCTTTTATCAGTCAGGGCCTGGATCAGGAGTTCTATACCAGCAGGGGATATTCACTGGAGGAGATCCTTCCGTGGGACAATATCGATATGGGAGTAAGCAGGGATTTTCTGATCTCTCAGCATGATAAGGCGGCCAGACTTATAAATGAATAAAGATAATAATAGTAGTCAAAAAACAGGGCAGGGTGAACTGCAGGGTAAAATAAGGTTTAAGTTTTCAAAGACCGGATCTTATAAGTATTTTTCTCATCTTGATATTATCTCTATAATATCAAGAGCAATAAGGAGGGCAAAAATAAGTGTGAAATATTCAGAGGGTTTTAATCCAAAGCCAAAGATGAGTATTGGTCCCCCTACATCACTGGGGATTGAAAGTCATGCTGAATATGGAGACATAATACTGGCAGACGATCTTGAACCCGAGGTTTTTTTAATAAGATTAAATGATGTATTATATGATAGATTAAAAATTGAGAAAGCTGTAAGGGTATTATCTGCAGTCAAGAGTATTATGAGCCAGACCGATATTATTAAGTATTCTATACATCTAGGTTCCAGCAATATGGGTAAGGAAAAAATAGATATTTTAAACAGTCTATCCGGCTTATTATTAGATGAAAGCGAGCAGATCTCCAGGGGAATATACAGGTTTGATAAGATTGAAGATGATGGTAGTGGCAGTCCGGTAGTTTTAAATTTATACGGATATGCTAAAATTCTAAAGGGAGTAGAATCAAAAGTCTTTAAATTTGGGGAGTTTAGGACCTTTTTAGAAGAGGCCTGTAAAGAGAACGGTATAGACAGTATGAAAATTATTAAAGAAGAATTATATATAATCTGTGGAGAGAGGCTCATTACCCCGTTTGAAATATTATAGTGACCGCATCAGCTATACTATAAAGTACCTGGCTATTATGGTTATTTATAAGGTCAGGCATTTAAATAAGTTTAGTTTATAAAAAAATTTTATATAAGAATTTTAAATTTTTAACAGAGGAGAATTTGAGAAAGTGAAAAAAGAAATGTTAATAAGTTCCGACCGGAATGAGACCAGGGTCGCCATACTGGAATCCAGGCGTGTGGTCCAGCTCTATTTTGACCGGAAAAACAAGAAATCAATTGTGGGAAATATCTATGTGGGAAAAGTAAAAAATGTACTTCCCAGTCTGGACGCGGCTTTTGTCGATATAGGGGAAGACAAGAATGCCTTTCTTTATGTAAACGAAGTAGGTTTTGACGACAGCGAGCTCGAGGAAGGTTTGGTTGTTCCTAAAAAGATACAGTATGTCCTTAAAGCCAATCAAATGATACTTGCCCAGGTGACCAAGGACCCTATGAAGACCAAAGGTGCAAGGCTCACTACTTTCATATCTATTCCCGGTCGTTATCTGGTACTGGCTCCATTTAATGACGGAGTAGGGGTTTCCAAGAAACTGGGTGAGGAAGAGAGGGAAAGGCTGAGAAAGATAGCCAAGGAGATAAAGCCAAAAGATTTTGGCTTGATCGTAAGGACCGCTGCACAGGGCATAGATAAGGATATGCTTAAAAGGGACCTGAAGATGCTTATAGGGAAACTAAGTCAGATAAGCAGGAACAGTGCAAAAAGGAAAAAACCTGCCCTTATCTCCCAGGAACAGACAATGATCCTAAAGTTAGTAAGAGATATATTCGATGAAGACTTTGATGCGATATATGTGGATAGGAAAGTCACCAAAAGGGAAATAGATAAGTATTTTAATGCTGTAGGTGTAAAGTTTTCCAATATAATTGTGCATCACGGGCAAGAGAGCCTTTTTGAAGAATTTAATGTCAATGAAACAATAGAGAGTGCGCTTGAAAGAAAAGTATGGTTAAAATCCGGAGGCTTTATAGTTTTTGACCATGGTGAGGCCATGACGACTATTGATGTAAATACAGGCAAATATACTTCAGGCAAGAACTCGGGCCAGGCCATACTTAGGACTAATCTTGAAGCGGCTGAGTCCATAGCAAATCAGCTGCGCCTCAGGGATATAGGCGGGATAATAGTGATCGACTTTATTGATATGATGGGAGAGAGGGACCGTAATAAGGTTACCAAGAGATTCCAACAGTGCCTGGAAAATGATAAAACAAAGTCCGAGATACTCAAATTTTCAAAACTGGGACTTATGGAGATGACCCGTAAAAATGTATCTGATGGAATACTTGGAACCATGTGCAAGGTGTGTCCCTGCTGCGAAGGAAGAGGTTTTGTAAAGTCTGAAGAGACGATAAGGCTCGAGGTAGAAAGAAAGGTAAGAAAGCTTACACGTGAGAGTAAAAACAGAGGATTTCTCTTTAAGCTAAATTCCGATATTGCAGCCCTCGTAATAGGCCAGGACGGCAAGAACCTAAAACACCTTGAGAGCATTACTAAAAGATATATTGCAATACAGAGTGATCCAAAACTTCCGCTTGATACATTCCTTTTGGTTGCCGAGGGATCCGTCGGACAGATAAAGGAAGCGGCAAGACCCTGCAGGCCAGGTGATTTGATAGACTTGGTCATCGAGGAGCAGTATCTTCATAATAAAAATGATGCAATATCAAGACTGGATGGTTATATCGTCCAGATCCTGGGTGGTGGGAAGTATTTGGGTGAAAGAGTCAAGGTCAGGATAAAGTCAGTATCCAAAACAAGTGCCGTAGCTGAGATTATTACTTAAATACTGATTGACAGCCATCTAAAAAATGTGCTACTATTTCTCTTTGTGATTTTTAAAAATTTATTCTCAAGGATACCTTGAGTTTATATTAGGAGGCCATTATTTACGCGATTATAACAACTGGTGGAAAACAGTATAAAATTGAGGAAAATAAAGACATTGTAGTTGGCAGGATAGAAGGCAAGGAAGGCGATAAGGTGACATTTGAAGAGATAAACCTTTTGAGTAATGAAGGTAAAGTCTCGATAGGTGCACCAGGCGTTAAGAATGCCAAAGTTGAAGCAACTATAAAGGAACAGATAAAAGGCGACAAGGTAATTGCCTTTAAACATAAAGCAAAAAAGAGATATAATAGAAAAGTTGGACACAGGCAACTTTTGACTGTACTCCATCTTGATAAAATAAAGACCGGAAAATAGGAGTGGACTATGTCAAGTAAAAAAGGTGTAGGAAGTACCAGGAACGGACGGGATAGCAATCCCAAATACCTTGGACTTAAAAAATCCGGCGGCCAGGTGGTCATAGCTGGAAATATAATCATAAGGCAAAGAGGAACCAAGTTCCATCCTGGAGTAAATGTCGGAATGGGAAGGGATCATACTCTATTTGCAAAAATTGATGGAAAAGTAGAATTCATACAGAAGAGTAAATACGGAAAAATCGTCAATGTGATTGCTTAAGCTTCATTGATCTAGATATTCTATCGGTATTCTTAAATGATTTCCCTGCTAAAAGGATACTGTTATTTTATATATTTCAGGCCCCAATTTCAGGATCTCATATTTATAATTATTCTATTTTATTTTATCTTTTATTATTAATTCTTTGATAAGTGCTGTTCTATATGGTAAATAATTATTAGCATTTCTGGTAAGTTAATAGTGGATAGATGATCCAATTGCATTGAAAAAGGAAGAAAATGTTCAGGACGAGTCTAAAAAACAATAAAATACTGGTATATGCAATCTTTCAGATAT
>CAZKVA010000031.1:0-14261 GCA_964556035.1 uncultured Actinomycetota bacterium | reverse complement strand
TTTTGAATAAGCCTTTTTGCAGTTTCAGCCCCTTTTTCATATGAAAGTCCGCCTTCTAATACATTTTCATCATCAAAGATGATGTCTGCTTCTGCTAATGCATCTTTAAACCCTTTCTTTCTTTCAATACTGTGATAATGAGGTTGAAATCTATCAATATACCCTATATTTTTATGTCCCAGGCCTGTCAAATATTTTCCTGCCATATATCCAAATTGATAGTTGCCGGGGAGGACATAATCTACTTCGAGACCCAGTATCTTCCTGTCAAGCAGAACAACTGGCACACCGGCTGCCCTGATCCTCTCAATATGTTCCCCCTCCGTAGATGCCGGGATCATCAGGATACCGTCAACCATTTTGGAACGGAGATTTTTAAGATGCTCTATCTCTCTTTTAATAATATATGCTGAATTGCCGACTATTATATTGTAATTTTTTAAAAAGAATATGTCTATTTATTTGATGCAAAAGTAATTTGTTCGCCGGTAGATTTGCTGCTTCTCATTTTTTAGATCCTACATTCATTAGCTTTATTGTACCTCCAAAACTAATACCCTGTCTGGGACAGTTTTGGGGAAGAAGATCAGACCAAAACAAAAGATATATAAGTCTATCCTACCCTGTGGCTATTTTTAATTTCTATAATTATAATATATATGTGATGAGAGAATTAAAAACTAAAATTGCAGATTTCTTTTTTAGCATACCGAGGGTATTGTTTGTTAATTATTTCAAATTATTTGTAAGGATCAGGGTTTTTGACCATAATAAGATTCCCAAAGACTCCTCGGCAATACTGGCCATCAATCATACTACCGGGGCCGATCCGATAGTGCTCCTGGGAGCAGTAAGAAAGAATATATATTTTATAGCCTCATCGGATAATTTTGGCACCAGGTTTACAAACTACTTCATGAGAAGATTTGCCAACAGTATCCCAATATACAAGAAGAGGTTTATGAAAAATGCCACTACTTTCAAGGAACTCTTTACCATATCCAGGAAAAAGAATATGCTGTTCGGAATCTACCCTGAAGGCAGGCTAAACAAGGAAGGCAAGCTTGACTCATTCAAAGGAGGGGCAGCATATTTGAGTTATAAGACCAGGCTGCCTATAATCCCAGTCTATATTCATAAACTGCGTAAAGGAGTGCACCCGAACAGCTTCATCGCCAGGAGCAATGTGGCAGAGGGAATAATCTCAATAATCGCCAATACATTCCAGAGGATCAATATTTTTATCGGTGACCCCATAAATCCCACAGCCGAAAATATGATAGATGATTTTAAGGACTTTGTTGATGCAAAAAACTATAAAGCTGCTCTGGACGATATAAACCAGGCACTGCTTGAAGAGTTTTCCGGACTGCAGGAAGAAGCAGATGATATGTTTTCTGCAGGTGATGAAGAGGATCCTACCCATGCTGTCCCACCCGGAGGATAAACTGGTCTTTGGTGTTTAACGGCCGGGTTTCATATCATAGAAAAATCCACCCCTCAAACCCTCCAGGCGGTGAGTTACCAGGAAAGCTCTGGGATCTTCCCTGCATACTATTTTATTTAATTTGACCAGTTTGGTATTCCTGCAGATCACATTCAATATCTTTAGATTTCCATCTTTCCCATTACCGTAAAAGCTGGTCACCCCAAATCCATTCTCGCGGAGCATTTCTTCTATTTCAGTATGTAATTTATTGGATATTATATTAGTACTCATTATATTTTTTGAGATCTTTTCAGATATTACCATCCCGATAAAAAGTCCTGCGGCAAATCCTGCCCCATAGGCCAGGATTGAATAAATCCCTGAGACATCCCTGATTATTTTTGATATGGCCGCTATACCGATACTTGCTTCGAAAAACCCTATTATTATTGATAGGGCCCTTTTGCCTCTGACCATCAGGATCAGGCGCAATGTGCCAATACTCACTGTGATTGTAATGGCAAAAAATATGATTATCGGCCAAAGAATGTTTCCCATCTCCATATTATCTCCAGGATATAAAATTTAAATAATAGAGAGGTATTTTACTCTTATAATCTGAAAATTCAATATGTTTTAAAGAATGTTTTTATATAGATTTTGGTTATTATTCTATAAGTAAAATAATCAAAATTTTTTGTTTAAAATATTAATATATATACAAATAATTTATGGCCCCTCCTCAACCGGTTTTGGTGTAACTTTTAACGCTTAAAAATCAAAATAAATTATAATTTCAAATTTACTTTGTAAAAAAAATGATTATAATTTTAGCATTGACCAGAATTGTTGATACAATATATTAATAGAATTGATTTCCTGGATTATTATGGGGACGACATTTTGTACAGATGCATTTAAATACCGTCCATTTACCAGTTGGAAAACCCTTTAAGGAGACCTAAATAAAAGAGCTCAGGACACTTTTAAAATATTTAAAGAGGCATAAGCTCCACTTCAGTGGAAGTGTATTATACATCCTTCTTACTGATGGACTTGCTCTTCTTATACCCTGGATACTTAAACTGGCAATAGACAGTATTGAAAGACTACCGGACACAACACTCCTGCTAAGATATGCGGGTTTTCTTGTGGGGATCGCAGCTCTACAGGGTGTCTTCAGGTATTTTATGAGAAAAATAATGATAGGGATTTCCAGGAAGATCGAATACAGCATCAGGACCGATTTTTTTGCCCATCTTCAAAATCTGGACTCATCATTTTTCATAAATACACGGACGGGAAGCATAATGGCGCTGATGACCAATGACCTTGAGGCTATCAGGAATTTTTTAGGTCCCGGACTCATGAATCTTTTTAATACAATTTTTGTATTTGTGACTACCCTTGCCGTGATGTTTCTAATAGATGTCAAACTCTCACTCTTTTCGCTGATCGCTATTCCCATCCTCCCTTTCATCGTAAGCAAATTAAGCGCCATGCTTTACAGCAGGTTTAAAAAATCACAGGAACAGTATTCTGTGCTTTCTGCCCGTACACAGGAAAGCATTGCCGGGATAAAGGTAATAAAATCATTTGCACAGGAAGAAAATGAAAGAAATATATTCTCAAAACTAAATCTGGAATATATAAATAGAAATCTCTCCCTCGCCAAAGTAAGGAGCGTGTTCTGGCCGGCAATGATATTTATTGGAGGGATAGGTATTCTTGTGGTTTTACTCGTCGGAGGCCGGCAGGTAATAGCCGGAACACTCACACTTGGACAATTTGTACAATTTTCCGCATATATAGGTTCTATCACGTGGCCCCTTATTTCCCTGGGGTGGATAATAAACCTGGTACAGCGGGGATCAGTGTCAATGAAGAGGATAAATAATATCTTTAAAATAAAGCCCGGGATAATAAGCCCGAAAAGACCGTCTCCGTCAAAGACTTTCAGGGGAGATATCAGCTTTTCAGGTGTTTATTTCAAGTTCGGCCTGGAGAAAAATACCAAAACCCTTATTATGGAGAACTTCAAGGATTTTAAGGACACTCCTCCTGCCCCAAAAGACAGCTGGGTGCTTGAGGATATAAACTTTGATATAAAAGCAGGCATGCAGGTGGGAATAGTAGGGTTTACCGGCTCAGGAAAATCAACCCTTGTAAATCTTCTTCCGAGACTTGATGATCCACAGAAGGGGAAAATATATTTAGACGGAAAAAATATAAAGTCTTATACCCTGGATCACCTGAGAGGAAGCATAGGATATGTGACCCAGATGCCATTTCTTTTTTCCAAGACTATAAAGGAAAATATATTATTTGGTGCTGAGGGTACTATGGAAGGTTTGAGCGAAGAGGAGATCTTAAACAGGGTTCTTAAGGCTTCAAAGATTTCCCATCTTCATACCGATATTTCAGGATTTATCGATTCTTATGATACTTTGATCGGGGAAAGAGGGGTAACCCTTTCAGGCGGCCAGAAACAAAGGCTTGCAATCGCAAGGGCACTTGTAGCCCAGCCTCAAATATTGATACTTGATGATTCGTTTTCAAATGTCGATACTGATACTGAAGAATCTATCCTCAGGGATCTTAAGGCTGAGACCACAGATATTACTACAATTATCATCTCCCACAGGATCTCAACCATTAAAGATTCTGACCTTATTATAGTGCTTGATGAAGGAAAGATAGATTCTACAGGAAAACACGGGGAGCTTATGACAAAATGCACGATCTATAAGAACCTCTATAAGAGGCAGCAATTAGCAGAAGAGCTCGATGAAGAATTATGATCTGGAGGAATTGAATTGATCGATAGTTTTTATGAAAAAGAACTTGACGGAAAGTCATTTGACAGAAAAACGGCCACCCGGTTATTCAAGTTTATAAAACCCTACTGGCATCTGCTGGGGTTTACAATATTCCTGCTGCTGCTTACTGCAGGACTTCAGGTAATGGGGCCGTACCTTATTAAACTTGCTATCGACAATTATATTATTGTGGGTAAGCCTGACGGACTGCTCTATATAGTCCTTCTATATGGTCTGGTAATATTATTTGAATTTGTGATCAGGTATTTCCAGGGCTACTATACTGAATATATGGGGCAGAAGATAATGTATGATATGAGGATGGAGATATTTTCCCATATCCAGAAACTACCGATGTCATATTTTGATAAAAATCCAGTTGGCAGGGTGATGACAAGGGTAACCACAGATGTCCAGAGTCTAAATGAGATGCTCTCCTCCGGTATCGTGACCCTATTCGGAGATATATTCATGATAGCCGGGATCATGGCCATAATGCTTGTATTGGACTGGAAACTTTCGCTTGTTACTTTCTCTGTGCTTATACTGCTTGCCATAGCAACTTTTATCTTCAGGGCAAAAGTAAGGGTGACATTCAGGATAATCCGGACAAAGGTATCGAATATAAATTCATTCCTCCAGGAATCCATATCGGGCATGAATACTACAAAAATATTTAATAGGCAGAAGGAAAATAATGATGAATTTTCCTCGCTTAACAGAGATTATCTAACTATATACCTCAGGACTATTCTCTACTATGCGGTATTTTTTCCTGTCGTAATACTTATAAGCACACTTGCAGTGGCCCTTGTTGTTTGGTATGGAGGGGGTCAGGTCATCAGGAACCTGCTTACACTTGGCACATTGGTAGCCTTTATACAATATGTCGAGAAATTCTTCCATCCCATTAGCGACCTGAGCGAAAAATTCGGCATTCTCCAGGAAGCTATTGCGGCATCGGAAAGGATATTTCATCTGCTTGATCTCAAACCTGCCATTACCTCCCCAGCAGATCCTGTAAAGGTGGAGAGGGTAAAAGGTAATATCAAGTTCGAAAAGGTCTGGTTTGCATATAATGAGGATAATTATATTCTAAAGGATATTTCTTTTGACCTGCAGGCTGGCCAGAGCGTTGCTATTGTGGGGGCCACAGGCTCAGGAAAGACTTCTATAATAAACCTTATGAACAGGTTCTACGATATTCAAAAAGGGAAAATACTTCTTGATAGTGTTGATATAAAGAGATTCAACCTTCAGGACCTCAGGCGGCATATAGGTGTTGTGATGCAGGATGTATTTTTATTCTCCGGTACGGTCCTCGATAATATAAGACTGGGCAATAAGGACATCAGTGTCGAAAAAGTGGTTGAGGCTTCAAAATATGTGAATGCCCATAAGTTTATTAAAAAACTTCCCGGCCAGTATGATTTTGAGGTCAAGGAAAGAGGTCAGGTATTGTCAGTGGGCCAAAGACAGCTTATTGCCTTTGCAAGGGCGCTTGTGTTTAATCCCGAAGTACTGCTGGTCCTTGATGAGGCTACTTCCAGCATAGATTCAGAGATAGAGGCGTTGATCCAGGACGCCCTCTCTAAGATAATGGAGAAAAGGACCACAATAATCATAGCCCACAGATTGTCCACTATAAAAAATGTAGACAAGATAATAGTGCTTTCACATGGAGAGATCGTGGAAAGAGGTACCCACAGGGAACTTCTGAAGGCTAAAGGTATCTACCATAAATTATATAAATACCAGTATCAGCTGCATAAATAAGACATCGATAGACAGGAATTTGGTAGTTTATAATTATTTTTCTTGTCTAACCCTTATATGTAATCATTTTGCTTGTCTCATAACTGTTTTTCTTGTTATATAAATATATAATGATTATTATAATTATTTTTCACGCTTTATGCTATAATATAACAATATTTCTTGTTTAATAATCATTTTTCAAGTAAAGTAATGGCTGAAAATAAAAATAAAAGAAAAAAATATAGACCAGCCGGATATTATAGGCTCATTAAGCAGTACAAGCTTGATGTTATTCCCCATTGGCATAAGTCTCTGGTTGCAACCAGTGGAATCCACAAAATAAATACAAACGCTGAAGTAGTTGAAGAAATCTACCCGCCGACATACTGGCCAGGAGATGCTCTCGGAGAACACCTTGAATTTGCACTTAAATATGATGGAGTTAATCTGGCAATTCTCATGAGAATATTCAAAAAGATCAATAAAGAGGAACTGGTTGAATATATAAAGTCTAAACATACTGGAAAGTATGCCAGGCGTTTATGGTTCTTATTTGAATTCCTGACAGATAAAATACTTGCCCTGGATGATCTTAAGCAAGGCAATTATATTGATCTTCTTGAACCAGAAAAATATTATACAGATTCTAATACTCTTCAGGTTAGCCGTCAGAGGATTTATGACAACCTTCTGGGTAATAGGCATTTCTGTCCGATTGTCCGGCGTACCGATAGCCTCCAAAAACTCGAAAAAGCTGACTTGCCTGGCCGGTGTTCTAAAATATTTTCCAGTTATTCTCCAGAATTATTAAAACGGGCTCTTGGATACCTTTACACCAAAGAGACAAGGTCATCATTTGAAATCGAACATATCGAACCTTCCCTTACCAGGATCAATCGCTTTATCGCACTGCTCCAATCAGCAGGGAAAGAGGATTTTTTCAAAAAAGAAAAATTAATAGAGCTTCAAAACAACATTGTTGATACACGTTTTCAAAATACCGACTACCGGTCTGATCAAAACTATGTAGGAGAAACAGTTGTCTGGAAAAAAGAAAGAATACACTTTGTAAGTCCAAAACCTGAAGATTTACCTAACTTGATGGACGGCTTAGTATCCTCTCATGAGCGTATGATACTAAGTGATCTGTCAGCTGTCATTCATACTGCTGCTATTTCGTTTGGTTTTGTTTTTATGCACCCATTTGAAGACGGTAATGGCAGGATCCACCGTTTTCTAATCCATAATATCTTAGCCCTGAGAGGTTTTACACCTAATGGAGTAATTTTTCCAGTCTCAGCAGTCATGTTGAAAAACCCTGCTGACTACGACACCTCTCTTGAAGCATTCTCCAGCAGGCTCATGCCTTTAATTGAATACTCTATAGATGAAGAAGGGCATTTGACAGTTCATAATGATACATCTATATTGTATCGCTATATTGATATGACATCTCAGGCAGAGTCGCTGTTTCATTTTATTGAAAAGACTATAGATGAAGAGCTAAAAGATGAATTGGATTTTCTGGCTAATTATGATAAGACAAAAAAAGCAATTCAGGGAATAGTAGATATGCCTGACAATAAGATCGACCTTTTTATAAGATTCTGCCTTCAAAACCATGGGCATCTTTCTAAAAAAAAGTATATAAGTTCATTTAATTTTCTTACAGAGGAAGAGGTGCTTTTACTTGAAGAGGCGGTTCAAACAAATTATAAGAATTTATAATTATTTATAGGAATAGAGGGGTACAATTGGAAAACTTCGTTTATAAAAACCCGACTAAAATAATCTTTGGCCGCGGCACTCATAAATATATAGGAAAAGAAGTTAAGAAATATTCTAAAAAGATACTCTTCCACTACGGTATGGGAAGTATAAAGAAATCGGGGCTTTATTATGAGATTATCACCTCTTTAAAGCATGAAGGTATAGATATATTTGAACTTGGGGGCGTAGAGCCCAATCCAGGACTGGCCCTTACAGTTGAAGGCTCCCGGATATGCAGGGAAAATAATATTGACTTTATCCTTGCAGTAGGTGGAGGCAGTGTTATTGATTCAGCTAAAGCTATTGCCTTAAGTGTGCCGTATAAAGGAGAGAGCATGTGGGATTTCCTTACCGGAAAAGCAAAGCCTGTTTCAGCACTTCCCATAGGAATAGTCCTCACTATCCCTGCCGCCGGCAGTGAGTCCAGTGATGTGACAGTTATTACCAATGAGGAAGGAATGATAAAGAGGGGATATCATCATGAACTTATAAGACCGGTTTTTGCGGTACTTGATCCCGAGCTTACTTTTACACTTCCCCGTGAACAATTATCATATGGAGCAGCTGATATAATGGCGCATGTAATGGAGAGGTACTTTACAAGGACCCGGCACGTGGACCTGACTGACAGACTCTGTGAGGCGGTTCTAAAAACTGTTATAGAGAATGCTCCCCTCATATTCAAGAACTTCAAAGATTATGATCCAAGGGCCGAAATAATGTGGGCAGGTAATCTTGCACATAATGATCTCCTCAGTACGGGAAGGATCGGGGACTGGGGGACGCATAAACTTGCTCATGAGCTTAGCACTTATTATGATACCCCGCATGGTGCTGCAATGGCTATTATGTTTCCTGCCTGGATGAAATATGTATATAAGGAAGATATGGAAATATTCTATAAATTTGCGGTGAGA
Source organism: uncultured Actinomycetota bacterium (assembly GCA_964556035.1). GTDB lineage: Bacteria > Actinomycetota > Humimicrobiia > Humimicrobiales > Humimicrobiaceae > M55B120. The sequence goes on along the minus strand of CAZKVA010000031.1, from coordinate 5,568 downwards.
GTATTTGATATAGACCCGGGTTTTGGGACACAGGAAAACATCGTCCTCGAAGGCATTGAAAGACTTGTGTCATTCTTTAAAAGTCTCGGCCTTCCTATATCTTTGGAGGATATTGGAGCAGGAGAAGAAGGATTTGAAGAGATGGCTGAAAAGACTATGCTGTTCGGACCCATAGGAAAATACATGGAACTTAAAAAACAGGATGTTTTGAATATTTATAAGCTGGCATTGCGTCCATAATAATTATGAAGAAAATATTTATAACTATTTTTTCGATTATTTCAATTCTATTTGGCCTAACTGGCACAATCGCTTCTTTTGGAGGCATCTTTGTCTTAAACTCCTATAAAGAAAGCTTTGATAATATTCATAATCTAAGTCTTTCTATAGCCGATACTATTGAAAAAACATCTGATATGTTAATAAATTCAAATGAGACCACCGGACATATTGCCGAAAGTATCAGGACAACAAAAAATACCATTGATTATGCTTCAGAAATATCTTATGACTCGGGGATGGCCTTTAATGAAATCGCAGGGCTGGTAGGTTTCGAGGTATTGGGGTTCCAGCCTCTTGGAACTGCAGAAGACTATTTCGCAGACATAGGCAATAATTTAATAGAACTCTCCGAGGAACTCAGCCTGGCTGAGGATGATCTGGAAATAAATGCAACTGACCTGGAAAGGATAGGGCAAGACCTTGAAAATATATCTATAGAGCTTGGGAATATATCCACTAGATTCAGCCAGACAATAAATTCTTTTAGTATTCATAGCCTTGTTTTAATAATCAAATACCTTCTAATATATTTAGGTATACTTAATATTATGTTTATCCTGAACGGGATCATGTTTTTGATCTTAAAAAGGTAACCATTATCATCCTCTCCGGCACAGGGGAAATGCCTATGCTCTTATTTTTTTATGCATTTCCTTTATGCTATAATCAGTAGACAATTTTAAATATATAGAAATTGATCTTAGGTATTTGTTTGATGATAGTAGAAAATTTTTATCTCAATACCGCCATTATTTTCCTGGCTTCATATTTAATCGGAGCATTCCCTTCGGCATATATTGCCGGAAGGATAAAGGGGATCAATATCTATAAAACTGGATCAGGTAATGTCGGCGGAATAAATACTTTCTCCAGTGTCGGAAAAACTGCAGGTATAATAGTAGCACTAACTGATGCAGGCAAAGGTTTTTTGGTAGCATATCTCGCTAATAGGTTTTCCGGCGGACATCCCTATATTATGCTCTGGGCCGTAGTTGCAGCAGTTATTGGACACAACTGGATGATCTATATTGGATTTAAGGGAGGTAAGGGAGTTGCGGCATTTCTAGGAGGCTTACTTTATTTGTCTCCCTGGTCCATTCTCATACTTTGCCTGGTAATAATACCCATAACACTTGTTTTGCTCAAAGATACTTATCTTTCTACGACTACCAGTTTTTTTATTTTTTCATTTTTCATATGGATATGGGAAGGAAGCTATTTGTGGCTTATCTTTGGCCTTCTCATAATGCTGTTCTATATATTAAAATGTTTGAGCCTTCTAAGATCATATTTTACTGAGAAGCGCAGAGATATAAGTCCTATAATAAAAAAGCTTTTTAAGCCTTTTTTTAGAGGAGTTTAGAAAATTATAGAAAAAAAATAGAGGAAGAGGATAATCGTGAAATGCCCCTATTGTGCTAATGCTGATACAAAAGTAGTAGATTCAAGACTTACGGATTCGAATGATTCTGTAAGGAGGAGAAGGGAATGTGAAAAATGCAGTAAGAGGTTTACAACCTATGAGAGGATCGAGATCAAGCCCATTGCTATTATTAAAAAAGATAATACAAGAGAGCCTTTTGACAGGAATAAGCTTATGAGTGGTTTGATAAGGGCATGTATAAAAAGGGATATAAGCGCCGGGACCCTCGACCTGCTTGTCGATGATATTGAAAACGAGATACATAATCTTCCCGGAAGCGAGATACATTCCAAAGATCTTGGTAATCTTGTACTTAATAGACTAAGGGACCTTGATAAGGTCGCCTATATAAGGTTTGCTTCAGTTTATAAACAATTCAATAGTGTCAGGCAGTTTACCAATGAGCTCACCAAGCTAAAGAAGAAGAAATAACCTTAAGTGCCAGTTCGGGGGGAACTGGACTCGGGAAGCCAGGATCCAGTTACCAGACAGGTTCCTATCTCTCATATACATATCTTAGTACCGCTCCTATGCTGCCCGCTTTCTTAAAGCGTTCATTTCCTTCAAGATCTACTATCTCGCATCCCTGGTCCAGGGCATTCTCAATAATCTCATCTACTATTTCATTATAATATATAAGCTTCCCCTCACAGTATGGACAACTCTCAACAGTACTTGCCGAAAGATAATTACAATTTCTACACACATACCCGGTGTGGGAAAAATTCTTGTCATAGATAAGTATCCTTATCTGGTCCCTGATCAGTGCTTTGATAACACCATCTATGCCAAGCACTCCAAGCCCATTAGGATTATATTCATCTATGAGATCGTCTATTAATTTATTCTTATTCTTTAACTCATAGAGATTTATTACTTCCATGGCTTTACTTTTTATTGAGTTAATACTGGAATCAGGTTGCGCATCTATCTTCCCGATATATTTTGACTGAAGGTAGCTGTGAAGATAATTATTAAACCCTGATACTATATCATTTCTTCCTGCAAGGATAAGGTAATCGAATTTTCTTTCCCTGAATAGCTCCAGGGTCCTATCATTTATTGTCTTATAAAAATGATGAAGTTTTTCTTCATACCTGCTAAGTATCTTCTTTTCACGCAGAACCGATTGACTTCTATAGTTTACCCTGGACGGTACATCACTTATAAATGCAGCAAGGTATTCCCTGATCTCATTCAGGTATGCTGAATATATCTGTGCTTTTTCACGGTCTATTAAGAGAATCCCGTAACTTTTATAATTCTTGAGATAGGCTCTTAGATTTTGTATATATGGTTTGGGATCTATCACAATTCTCGAACGCAAAATGAATGGCAGTCTTATTTCTTTCCAAAAACCATCTGTTGAAGCAAATATTATAACGGTCCTTGTCGAATCCGCCTTAAATTTTTCACTTAAATATGCTTTTACCTTATCAAGGGCGGAAGCGACCTTCTTTTTTTGACTCCTGTCAAGATCGGTACTTTCATCCAGGCTGGTCTTTTTTTCTTTTACCATGGAATTTAACCTGGTAAGATAATCTTTTTTTGAAGTCCTGGGACCACCCACAAGTAAGTATGCGGATATTACATGATTACCGGGAGACAGATAGCCATACACTTCCTCCAGTCCGGAGATATTGATCTCATTTCTAGATTTTTTAAGCATTATTACCGCCTCCTATTTGTATATTGATAAATCCTTGATCATAATATAATTATAGTGATCTACGTCCCATGTATTCCAAAAAAGGTCCATAGCTATATTTTTAAGAAATTTTATAAGTAAAAAGTGAAGAAAAAAGTTTAAATTATTTTCAAAATTAATTATCATTGAATTACCGATACTGCTTTTATTTGTGTATTGACAGTATAATTATACAATATTATCAAAAAAGCAGGAAAGAGAGTATTCGTGCTTACTTATCTTGTTTACAAATTTGCAGAGTTTATAGCCATAGTCCTTCCCTATCCATTGGCATATGCATTTGCTGTTTCAACAGCAAGACTGTGGTATGCTGCAGGTTCAAATGTGGGCATAATAAAGAAAAATATATCAAGGGCATTAAACCTTGATATTAGAGATCCTGAAGTCCACAGGATAGCGGTAAAGGTCTTTACGAACTGGGGTAAAAATATCATAGATTTCCTTAGACACCGGATAATTTCCAGGGAGACTTTAAAATCAAGAGTGAGCCTTGAGGGAGCAGAGTATCTTGATGAAGCGCTCAAAGAAAAAAAAGGTGTTGTCATAATAAGTTCCCATATTGGAAATTTCGAATGGGGGGCATGCAGGCTTGCAGTTGACGGATATAAAATACGAGGTGTCACTCTTTTTAGAAAAAGTGAAAGGATGAACCGTTTTTTTGAAGAAATGAGGCTGACCAAGGGTTTTAAGACTCTCTATATCAATAGGATCATACATATATTCAGGCACCTTAAGAATAATGAGATAATGGCTATCCCTTCTGATTGGGATTCCACCGGAAACGCTTCCAGACATTTTAAGTTTTTTGGTCGGATGGCTGTATTGCCAACAGGAGCCCTCCAGATAGCATTAAGGTCAGGAGCACCTCTCGTACCGAGTTTTATATGGAGAAATGGGAAATACACACATCACCTGGTAATAAGGAAACCGATCGAACTCGACCGTGAAGGCGACAAAGAAGAACTGATATCAAAGAACATGAATAAACTGATTGCTGTAATGGAGGATCATATAAGGGAGCATATTACTGAATGGGAACTCTTTCATGACATTTGGATAGATTAAGAGTATACTGACGTCTTTATTTTAAATCACAGAGGAGCAAACAATCAAAACCATGGATTTAAATATTTCTGAAAAAAATTCTAAAAAACCTGAGATAATGTGGCACAATCACACCCTTGAAAAAACCCGGAAAATCCTCAATACGGATCTTAAAAATGGTTTGAGCAAAAAAAATGTAGAGTCAAGACTATTAAAATATGGTCCGAACCAGCTGGAAGAAAAAAAAGGAAGAACTCCATTTAAGATCTTCATCTCCCAGTTTAATGATTTTATGATATGGATACTTATTGCCGCAGCTTTTATCTCAGGGGTCCTGATAAGGGAAGTTACTGATGCAATAGTCATATTGATCATACTGGTAATAAATTCGGTTCTTGGTTTTGTTCAGGAATACAGGGCCGAACAGGCTCTTCAGGCTTTAAAGGAACTTGCTTCTCCCAGTGCCCTGGTCATAAGAGCCGGGAGGGAAAAAAGTATCTATTCTAAAAACCTTGTCCCCGGTGATATTGTTAAAATATCTGCAGGAGACCTCGTCCCGGCAGACTGCCGTATTATCAAACAGGTAAACCTGCAGGCGGATGAATCAATCCTTACCGGAGAATCGGAACCAGTTACTAAGACTACTGCTATCATCGAAAGCCAACATCTCCCATTAGGAGATAAGAAAAACCTCCTTTTTAGCGGGACCACAATAGTAAAAGGCAGGTGCACCGCTGTTGTAGTCGGAACGGGACAGTATACTGAAATAGGAAAAATTGCAAGCATGGTCCAGGAAGAAGAGGACATGACTCCTTTGCAGATCGAGCTTAAGACTGTAAGTAAAAGGATAGGCATAATATGCATTGCAATAAGCGCAATAGTGTTCGCAGCAGGCATACTAAAGGGTAACTCAGCGGCACAGATGCTTCTGGTGGCAGTCGCTCTTGCAGTTGCTGCGATCCCCGAAGGACTTCCCGCTATCGTCACCGTAGCTCTTGCCCTCGGGGTGCAGAGGATGGCTAAAAACAATGCAATAGTAAGAAGGCTGAGCTCTGTTGAGACTCTTGGCGGAGTTTCCGTAATATGTACCGATAAGACAGGGACGCTTACG